>JAKCAB010000195.1 GCA_021839785.1 bacterium
TACCAGATCAAGGCCCTCAAGCACACCAAGCCGCCGGACGCGACGATTTTCGATCACCTGGGCGACATCTACGCCGCGCTGGGGCGTCAAACCGACGCGCAGGACGCGTGGAAGAAGTCGCTGGCAGTCGAGCCCAACCCGGCGGTCGCCAAGAAGCTCCAGCCCGCGACCGGCCCGCGTTAGGATGGAACGGCGTTTCTCCCGACACTACCCGCGCGAGGCTTTGAAACTGAAGGCTCGGGCGCGTCGCCAGCCTACTTGGCGGCGGCGGCCTTCACCATTTCCGCGACGAAGTCCGCGGTTTTCCACTCGTTTCCCATCAGGATTCGCTGAATGTGACCGGTGGCGTCCACCACCACCGTGCGCACGTTGTGACTGAAGCCTTCGCCGTCCCGCGCGAAAAACGTGCCGAATTGCTCCGTGATGGCGTCGATGTCGATCATCTCGCCGGTGCAAAAGTTCAGCCACGCCGGGTCGGCCCCGTATTGTTGCGCATACCGGTGGAGCACTGCGGGCGTGTCGTACGCCGGATCGAAGGAGATCGCCAGCAGATGCCATCGCTTCTGCGGGCCGGGCAGGAGCTGCTTCAGTTGGGCGCAAGCCTCGGCGAATTGACGCGACTGGCGCGGGCAAAACGTCGGATACGGACACCGCGTGTAAAGGAACGTAAGTCCCAGCGCCTGGCCTTTGAAATCGGATAGGCGGACCGGTCGGCGCGACTCGGTGACGAACGGGTAATCGGGCATCGCGTCGCCTTCGTGGAGTTCGTCCACGTCGCGGACCACGCGGACGCTGGGCACTTCGGGTTTGGCGGTGTCGGCCACGCCACGATCGAGCACCTTGATCTGATCGATCCAGCCGTCGGTGGCGGTCACGTTCATGCGGAAATTCACCGTGTCGCCGGGCGCGAGGCCGTCGAGTTCCTTCGCGTCCTTTACGTCGAACGGCATGGTCATCGCGGCCATGTAGCCGGGGATTTCCTCGTGTTTGATCACCACCTCGCGGTCGGCGGCGCGGACCTCCTTGACCACACCGCGGACTTGGAAGATCTGCGGTGCGGCGGTGTTGGTGGACGCGGTGGGCGCGCCAGTCGTCGCGCCCGGCGGCAGCAGGCACTGGCAGGAACCCGGCTTGTTGCCGCGGCAGGCGCTCAACGCGAGCCCGGTCGCGACGGCGGCGAGCAGCAGAATGTTTTTCGTGTGCATTGCTTCGGCAAAGCTGAGAGCAGTCCAATTAACCACTTACAGACTCGGATGAAAGCGACTGGTTACCAACCAACCGCACTTTTCTCTTCTTCCTGCGGCGTGAGGCCCTGAGTACAAACCAGTTCTTGCGTTTCGCATCGATTCTTACGCATTCCAACGTTGCCGGTGGAGCGCCGGCTTGTAGCCGGGCTTAGCGCTTAAGCCGGCTGGAAGCCAGCGCTCCGGAACTCGCAGGTTCGGGTTGCCGGCAACTTCAGAATGCGCCTCCGGCGATTCGCGGTTTTCCACCGCGCCCAGCCGGCTAAGCCATTGCGCGACCGAGGCTGTTCCACCACGGATCGTGCAGGTCGGCGACGGACGCGGAAAATTCTCCGGCCGGCGCTTTCAAAGTCAGTTTGTCGCCGCCGACGGTGCCGATTCGCGCCGCTGACACACCCATCAATTTCGCTCGCTCCGCAATCTTCGTGGCGTGGAGCGGCGCGCAGGTGATGACCACGCGCGAATGCGCTTCCCCGAACAGGAGCGCGTCCAGGCGCGCCTTGACCGGCGCGGAATCGCTGGGAGCACCGGCCGCGGGGGGCGGTGCGACCAACGGCGTCAAATCCACGGTCGCGCCGATCAGGCGCGGCGTGTTCCGGGCCAGGAGCTGGCTGAGGCAACTCTCCACCAACGCCACCGCCAGGCCGCCTTCGCTGCAATCGTGTGCGCTCTTGATGCCGCCCGCCTGGATCAAACCCAGCAACGTCGTGTGGAGCGTCTTCGCGGTTTCGAGATCGCAGGGCGGCGGCGAACCGGTTTTCTGGCCGCGGATGACCTGCAAATACGCGCTGCCGCCGAGCCCAAACAACGGGTCGGCTGGGTCCAGTGCCGCGCCCAGCAGGATGATGGCGTCGCCTTCGTCCTTGAACCACTGCGTGGTGAGGTGCTCCGGCTTTTCGATCAGGCCCACCATCGCCACCGTGGGCGTGGGATCGATCGGGCCGGCCGGGCTTTGGTTGTAGAGCGAGCAATTGCCGCCGGTGACCGGCGTGTTCAGCGCGCGGCAGGCGTCGGCCAGACCGCGCACCGCCTCGCGGAGTTGCCAGAACAGCTCCGGGTTGTGCGGATTGCCGAAATTCAGATTGTCCGTCACGCCGAGCGGCAACGCTCCAGAGCAAACGAGGTTGCGCGCCGCCTCGACTACCGCCGCCTTCCCGCCCTCGTACGGGTCCAGATAAACGTAAGCGCCGCTGCAATCGCTCGTGAGGGCGAGGAATTTCTCCGGGAAGGTGTCGCGCGAAGAAAGCGAAGTGGAAATACCTGCTTCGCCGACATCGCGTCCTGCGCGCGCGACTGGAGGCAAGGAATCGGCCTTGAGGCGGACCACGGCGGCGTCGCTGCCGGGGCAGACCACCGAGCCGTCGCGGACCATGTGGTCGTACTGGCGATAAACCCAATTCTTGGACGCGATCGTTGGCCAGGCCAGCAGCCGCTTCAGATCGGCGATCGGATCCTGGCAGTCGGGCACGCCGTCGAGGCGGAACGCCCGGACTTCCTGCAAATAAGCCGGCTCCTGCGCGTCGCGTTCATAGACCGGCGATTCGTTGGCGATGAGCTTGGCCGGGATGTCGGCGACGACCTGGCCGTGGTTTTTCACCACCATACGGCCGGTGTCGGTGACGGTGCCAATCTCCGCCCACGGCAGGTCCCACTTGTCGAAGATGCGCTTGACCTCTTCCTCGCGGCCTTGGTGCACGATGATCAGCATTCGCTCCTGCGATTCGCTGAGCATGATCTCGTACGGCGTCATGTTCGCCGCCCGCTGCGGAACGCGCGTCAATTCGATCTCGATGCCGGTGCCGGCGCGGGCCGCGGTCTCACAAGTCGAACAAGTCAGACCGGCGGCGCCCATGTCTTGAATGCCGGCCACGGCGCCGGTGGCGAGCAATTCGAGACACGCTTCGCACACCAGCTTTTCCATGAACGGATCGCCGACCTGCACCGCGCCGCGCTGCTGCTGGGCGGATTCGTCAGTCAAATCCTGCGAAGCGAAGGCCGCCCCCGCCAGGCCGTCCCGCCCCGTCGCCGGCCCCACGTAGAAGACCGGATTCCCGACGCCTTTCGCCGCGCCGCGGGCAATCTGATCGTGCCGCAGCACCCCCAGGCAAAACACGTTCACGAGTGGGTTGCCGGCATAGCTGGGGTCGAAATAGACCTCGCCCGCCAGCGTGGGAATGCCAAAGCAATTGCCGTAATGGGCAATGCCCGCCACGACACCTCGGAAAAGCCGCCGCACCTCAGGATCGGACAGATCGCCGAAGCGGAGCGAATCCAGGGCGCACACCGGGCGGGCACCCATCGTAAAAATGTCGCGGACGATACCGCCCACGCCGGTGGCCGCGCCTTGGAAGGGCTCGACCGCGCTGGGGTGGTTGTGCGACTCCATCTTGAACGCGATCGCCAGCCCGTCGCCGATGTCGATGATGCCCGCATTTTCCTCGCCCGCGCCGACCAGAATTTTCGGCGACCGGGTGGGAAAAGTTTTCAGCAGCGGGCGGGTGTTCTTGTACGAGCAATGCTCGCTCCACATGACCGAGAAGATGCCTAACTCGGTGTACGTGGGCGTGCGGCCGAGAATTTGCAGAATCTTGGCGTATTCCTCGGGCGTGAGGTTGTGTTTGGCAACCAGTTCGGGAGTGATAACGGGTTCGGTCATGGAATGGGAAAGCCAGCGGCGGCGCCAACAACGTCTGCGGACTGCGGTGGGCGCGCGCGTTGCGCGGCGGATGCAGGCAGGTGAAACGGCGTCCGGCGGAGCCGCTCGCGGTTGCCGGCATTGCGGGGCATCGGGTCAACTGGCCTTCGGTCTGAAGCCGCGGATTGTGTCGCGCACACCGGCCAGAGGTTAAGCGCCCCGGCCGGTGAGCGTCAAATCCGCCATCCGCCGGCGCTCAATCCCAACTCAGCCGCAGGGCGCCGTACACGAAACGCCCCGGCCCGGGCAGCCGTTGGCCAACTGCCACGTCGCTGCCGGCCACGCGGTTGATGCCGCCGAGGTGGTCCGCGTAGAGCTCGTCCAGGATGTTGTCCACACCGGCCTGGAGGGTCAGGCGGCGGGTGACGTTCCAGCCCGCGCGCAGGTTCATCAACGCATAGCCGGGCGTGGGCGGCTCGCCGTTGTAAGCCGCCACCTCGTCCTGGCGCGCCACCAACACGCCTTCGATGCCCGCCTCGAAATGCCCGCTGCGCCACGTCAAGTCCACGCGCCCGCGCAACGGGGCGATGCGGTACAAGTTGTCGTCGTGCTCGCAATCCCGGCCGCGCACGTAGCTCAACACCCCGCCGAGCGTGAAGCGCTTCACGAACTCCCACTCGGCGCTGGCGTCCACCCCGTACAGTTCCGCGCGGTCCAGGTTTTGGTACTGGAGCACGGCGAGTTTGTTGGCGTCGAGGCGCGTGGTCGGCCGGCCCTGGATGTAATCCTCCACCAGCGTGTAGAACGGCGACACCTTCGCGCGCCAATGCGCACCATGCCAGTCGGCGGTGAGGTTGAACTGCCACGCCGTCTCTGGATTCAGATCCAGGTTGCCCAGATAGGTGCGGCCATCGGCTTGGCCGGCGCTGGCGCTGAGCGGCGTCCACAAATACCGCTCGACCAAGTTCGGCGCGCGGTTCTTGCGTGCGGCGCCGATTTCGTAGGCACTGCCCTCGTTCGGCGTGAAACGCACGGCGGCGGTCGCGTCCAAGTTCAAATCGTCGATGGCGCGCCGGTTGGCGTTGAAAGCGATGGCATCCGCCTGGGCGGCGGGGAAGTAGTTCTCCACCGGCCCCGTGTCGGCCCACACGGCATCCGCCCGCACGCCCAACAAAGTGTGCCAGCGCGGCGACCAGTCCGCCTGCCACTCCGCGTAGCCGCCCAACCGGTCGCGGCTGCCGTCGTTGATTGTGGTCTGGCGCATGCCGTTGTTATCGTTTTGCTGGTACGCGTCGAACTGGTTGTCGTGGAAATCCAGGCCGAGGCGGTAAGTGTGCGGTTCGACCGCTTTGACCGCGCCGAGTGCGAAACCGGTATCTGCGCTCTCGGCGGGCGAGGACATTCGCATCGGCCCCGCCGGTCGCAACGAGTAGTTGTCCATCAAATGGTCGGTTTGGTGGTGGTAAACCCGGGCCTGCAGACTGGCGAAACCAAGATCGCCGTCGAAGGCCGCGCCGCCTTGGTAGCCGTCGTCCTTGATCATGTCCATCGGCAGCGCGGGCGTGCCGGCGTCGCGCGTGTGGCTCAAACCGGCCTCGGCGCTGATCTCACCGACGGATGTCCGCGCCGCGCCGCGCAGTTCGTGGTGCATGATGTCGTATCCGCTGGCGCGGACCCGGCCGCCGGGGAAGCGATAGTCGCCCGCGCCTTGGAACGAGCCATCGTAGGCGACGCTGTAACGATCGTTGGCGATCCCCAGAGTGGTGGCGGCGGCCCAGCCGTCGTTCGCCGAGGAACCGCTGCCGAACACCTCACCGAACGGACGCCACACCGCGTTGGTGCCGAAATGGGGCGGAGCAGAATCCGCCACGACCGTGCCGGCAATGCTGTCGCCGCCGAGGCTGACCGGCGTCACGCCAGGCACGACCAGCAGCGCCGCGGCCCGATTCGGTGACAGATAATGCAGCGGCGGGTCCATGTGGTTCGGGCACGCCGGGCTGATCGTCATGCCGTTTACCAGCACTTTCACGCGGTCGGCGTGCAGGCCGCGAATCTGCGGGAGGCCGGTTTGCGCGCCATTACGGACCACGGCGACGCCCGGCATGTCTTCCAGCAGGCCGGCCGTGTCCTGAATGCGCGCCTTCGTGGCGGCGCTCGGCGATTCGGATTCCGTGTTGAGCGGCGCCCAGTCGCGGGTCGGATCGTTGTAACCGGTGACCACGACCCGCGGCAGCCGTTCCGGTTCACCGGGGAGCCCGGCGGGTTCAGGTTCCAGCGCCAGCACCGCTCCCGCGGTGCCGAGGCCGAGTAAAGTAACAGCGGACAGAGGCAAGGAGTTCATGGCAGACAAAAGCTTTTCAGTTGGTTCAAAAACAATTCGCGGGATCCGACGCGGTTCACGCCGCCGGATCGCGGTCAAAACTCAGTGACCGCCCTGCTTTCAAGAAAACCAGACCATCCACGGCGAACTTGAGGTTTGCCGGGCTTTGAAGGGGAGAATCGAAGCCAGCCAGAACTCCAAGCCACGGCGACCGCGCGTCGAGCGCGTGCGTCGGAGCTTCAAAGGCGATACCGGCGACCTCGACTCAGGCCAGCTTGGGAGGCGGTTTGGGCGGGGCTTGGGCGAACGCGTGCCAGGTCGAGAGCGCCAGCGCCGGCAGCCAATGTTCGCCGGACGGCCGGGCTACCTGGCAGCGCGCGGCCTCCGGCAGCGCGAGTTCGCTTTGAGGATCGAGACCGAGCACCGGACGTTGCTTCTCCTCTTGTTGACGACCGCGTTGGATGGCATGGCACAGCGGACAAGGGTGCTTGCCGTCGAAAGTCTTCGCGAGCGCTTCGCGCAGCGGGGCGTCTTGGGAATAACGCACCACCATGCTGCCGAAGGCGATGGTTTGCAGCACCACCCAGTGGCCGCCGCTGGCGAACAGGATGGCGAGCAACGCCGCCCAACTGCCGCAGTGCCGCAGTGCGCGCGCTCCCAAGGCGCCGCGCGGCCGTCCGGGGGAACGGCCGCGCATCGCGGTGGAGTTGGGCGGGTGACCGGACACGCAGCCGATTTACCGGGCCCGCGCCTTGTCGGTCAAGGCGTCGGCGAAGGCCAGCAGCGCGTCGGCATCCTCGGGCTTGAGTTGCCGGTCGAGCTGGATGAAGGCCATTTTGACGATCGTGTCGCGCAGGACTTTCTGCGAGCCGTCATGGAAGTACGGCGCGGTGAGGGCGACGTTGCGCAGGCTGGGCACCTTGAACTTGTAGTCGTCGTCCTCGTCTTTGGTCACGACGGAGCGGCCTTTGTCGGGCGTTTCGTAGGCGTGGATCAGGCCGACCTTCTGGTAGCTGTTGCCGCCCAGCACCGGTCCGTTGTGGCAGGTGGTGCAGCCCGCCGACAGGAACAAGTCCAGGCCGCGCAACTCGTCTGCGTTCAGCGCCGTGTCCGAGCCGTTCTGGAAGTCGTCCAACCGGTCATGCGTGATGAGGGTGCGCTCGAAGGCCGCGACCGCCTCGGCCATGTTGTCGTACGTGATCTTTTCGGCGGCGTCGGGAAAGGCCTTGGCGAAAGCCTCCTGGTATTCCGGCACGGCGCTCAGTTTCTTGACCACCTCGGGTTCGGCGGGCATGGCCATTTCGACTGGATTCAACACCGGTCCCTTGGCCTGCTCCTTGAGACTCGGCGCGCGGCCGTCCCAAAACTGCGCGAAATGGAAGCCGGCGTTCAAGGTGGTGGGCGAGTTGCGATCGCCCCGCTTGCCGAAGGCGCCCGGCGAGGTGGGCTGGTTGTCCACACCGGCCTTCCGGTTATCCACGGCGTGGCAGGTGTTGCAGGACTGCGAGTCATTTTTCGACAGGCGATTGTCGAAATACAGCTTCCGGCCCAATTCGACGCGGGCCACGGTGTCTTGCTCGCTGCCCGGCATCTTTTCCGGCAGGACGCCGAGAAGATCCTTCGCCTTGGCGCGGAGCGCGGCGATCTGGGCCGGGGTGTACGCGGCGTCGGCTGCGTGGGCGAGCGCGGCCGCGGCGCACGTCGCCATAGTGCAAACAAGGAAAACGTTCATCGTGTCTCGCTTTAGATAAATCGGACCGTCTGATACTTCAAACCGCAGACTCTGGCAACTGCATTGCACCCGTTGATTCCTGCCGGCGTGCCTTGACCGGGGCGCGACGGTTGGCACACAATGCTTTGCGGGTGCAGACGGCTGTGCTTTTTTTCTGAATTAGCCGCAGTGGCTTGGCCGGACTGACAAACCGGCGCGAGGGCAGGCGCCTGAAACAATCTGCCCGCCGACTTTGAATTCCGGCTGGACCGGGGCCTTATGATCCAACGACCGCTCCGCATTCGCTGGCTTCAGCATGTGGCCTTCGAGGGCCTGGGCAGCATCGAACCGTGGGCCGCATCACGCGGCCACGCGCTGAGCGTCACGCGACTTCACGCCGGCGATTCGCTGCCCGTCGTGAGCGCCTTCGACTGGTTGATCGTGATGGGCGGCCCAATGGGCGTCGGCGACGAAGCCGCGTTTCCCTGGCTGGCCGACGAAAAACGGCTGCTCCGCGAAGCGCTCGCCGCGGGCAAGACCGTCCTGGGCATCTGCCTCGGCGCGCAATTACTGGCGGAGGCGCTCGGCGCCGCGGTTCGGCGGAACGGGCACCGGGAAGTTGGCTGGTTTCCCATCCGGCTGGCGCGCGGCCAGGAGGCGCACCCGCTCGTGGGCGGCTGGCCGGCGGAACTCGAGGTCTTTCATTGGCACGGCGACACCTTCGAGGTGCCGGCGGGCGCGACGCTGCTGGCGGCCAGCGCGGCTTGCGCGAATCAGGCTTTCGCCAGCGGTGAACGCGCGTTGGGACTTCAGTTCCACCTCGAAACCACGCCCGCCGCCGCGCGAGCCTTGATCGAAAACTGCCCCGGCGATCTGGCGCCCGGCCCGTTCGTTCAAGACGCCGGCACGCTGCTGGCGGATGCCCGGCGCTTCGATCGGATCAATGCCTTGATGCGGCGGACGCTGGAAGCATTGGAGGCGGCCACGCTGGCCGGCAGGTGAGGCCGGATAGACTTTGGATGCCTGGTTGGTGCCGGGCGGTCAGTTCTGCAATTCGCGCAGTTGGCGGAACATGACCAACCGGTCCAGCCGGCCCAGGAGGAAGCACGCCCAGCGGCCTTTGAACCGCGCCCACGAGGTGCGCGACGCCAGCCAGCCCGCCAGTTCGATCCGGCGGCTGTGCCGCAGGTGATCGGCCATGACGTTGCGCGCCTCGGCGACCACGGTTGGGTTGGTCAGGCGCAGCATCAACTCGTAGTTGATGTGCAGGCTGCGCGGATCGAGGTTCGCCGAGCCGACATAAGCCGCGCCATCCACCACGATCAGTTTGGAGTGAAGCACCTGCGGTTGGTACTCGTGGATCGCCGCGCCGGCGACGAGCAGCCGCCGGTACAACGCGCGGGTGGCCAGGTGTGACAGCCACACATCGCTCTGCCCCGGCAGCACCAATTCCAAACGAGCGCCGCGCCGGGCCCGGCGCGCCAGCGCCCGGCGCAACCGGCCGATGGGGAGAAAGTACGCCGCCACGATCCGCACGTCTTGCGCCGTCTCGAGATCGGCCAGCAACGCGCGCTTGAACTCGTTTGGTCCGCGCCCCGGACCGTTCAACAGCACCTCGCCATCCGCGCAAACCAGGCTCCGCCGCGCCGTTGTCGGACGCAGGCGGGTGAACGGCGGATGCTCGAAATCGTGACGCTCGAACAATTCGTCGAAGGACTCGGCCAGGCCTTCCGCCAATGGGCCGGTGAGCTGCAGGCCCACGTCCCGCCAGCCGCGCCCCACGCCGTCGCCTTCGTATTCGGAGGCGACGTTGAAACCGCCGACGAAGGCTACCGCGTCGTCGCAGACCAGCAACTTGCGGTGGTCGCGGAAAGTGAGGCGGCGCAGCGTCAACGGATTGAACCAGCGGCAGTCCCCGCCCGCGCGGCGCAACGGCTGCCAAAATGAATCCGGCAAGTTGAACGAGCCGAAGGCATCGACTAACACCCGCACCTGCACGCCGCGGCGGGCGGCCTCGGTCAACGCCGCGAGGAAGCGCTCGCCCAGTTGGGAATAGGCCAGCGTGTAAGTCTCGAATCGCACCGAGCGCCGCGCCGCCGCGATGTCCGCCAGCATGGCGGCGAAGGCGTCATCGCCCGTGCGGAGCCAGCGGAAGTCGCAAGCGCTCATGGTGGTTGCCCGGCAGGTATCTTAAAGTTCGAGATGGTGGCGGCAACGTCGAGGCTAGGCGGCTGCGTTTTGCAACTCAAGCTCGGCGGCGTTCGTCGCGGCGGACCCGAATCCTAGGCGAGGGGGAGCGCGGCGGGGCGTCCGCGACCAGCCGCCGGTTTCGGGTGTGGCGGCGGCGAACCCTGGAGCTGCGAGCGCTACTGACCAGCAGGAGCGCGGGTGTCCAACCCGCGTCGTCGCGCCGAACCTAGGCCGGAGCGCGGATGTCCAATCCGCGACCCGGCGATCTTTGGTCGTTCGCGAGCCTCGTGGCTGTGACCGCGACGATCGCGCGCCAAAAGTTGGAAGGCCGGCAGCGGGCGGTCGCGGAGAACCCGCTTGCTTTGCCAGCCGCGAATCCTACTTTGCTGCCTCCTTGCTGACGCATTCGATCCGTTGTCACCGATGAACGAAGCCCCGTTGAATACCGTCCCCGACGCTTTGCTGGCGTCGCGGTTCGAGCATCCCGATCGTTTTGTCCGCCGCCACGTCGGCCCCAGCCCGGCGGATCAGCGCGTCATGCTGGCCACCCTCGGCCTCGCAAGTCTGGACGACCTCGTGGATCGCGCCGTCCCGGCGGACATTCGGCGGCGGCAACCGCTCGCGTTGCCGGCCGCGGTGAGCGAGTTTGCCGCCTTGCGGCGGTTGCGCGCGCTGGCGGCGAAGAACCGGGTGTTTCGGTCCTTCATCGGCATGGGTTACCACGATTGCATCACGCCGGCGGTGATCCAGCGCAACATCCTGGAGAACCCCGGTTGGTACACCCAGTACACGCCGTACCAATCCGAAATCTCCCAGGGCCGGCTCGAAAGCCTGCTCAATTTCCAGACGATGGTGTGTGAGCTCACCGCCTTGCCGGTGGCCAACGCCTCGTTGCTGGACGAGGCGACCGCCGCCGCCGAGGCGATGACGATGTGCCACCGGCTCAAGGCAGCCGGGCAGCGGAACCGGTTCCTGGTCGCGGCAGATTGTCACCCGCAAACGATCGAAGTGGTGCGGACGCGCGCTAAAGCGCTGGGCATCGAGGTCTGCGTGGGCGTGGCGGACGCGTTCCAGTTCGACCCAACGACACTGGGGCTGCTGGTGCAATATCCTGCGACGGACGGCGCGGTTCACGACTACGCGCCGCTGATTGCGCGGGCGCACGCGGCGGGCGCGCTGGCGGTGGTGGCCGCGGACCTGCTGGCGCTGACGTTGCTCAAGGCGCCGGGCGAGTTCGGCGCGGACATTACGGTGGGCAGCGCGCAGCGGTTCGGCGTGCCGCTGGGCTTCGGCGGTCCGCACGCGGCGTTCATGGCCACGCGCGACGAGTTCAAGCGCCAGATGCCGGGCCGGCTGGTCGGCGTGTCGAAAGACGTCCGCGGCAAGCCAGCTTACCGGCTGTCGCTGGGCACGCGGGAGCAGCACATTCGCCGGGAGAAGGCCACCAGCAACATCTGCACCGCGCAGGCGTTGCTGGCGAACATGGCCGCCATGTACGCCGTCTATCACGGGCCGGACGGGCTGCGCGCGATCGCCGAGCGCGTGCATCGATTGACCGCGCTGCTCGCGACAGGATTGGAGCGGCTCGATCATCGCGTGGCGAACGCGAGTTTTTTCGATACTCTGACGGTGCAACTCGGCCAGCGGACGGCGGAGGAAATCCACCGCGTCGCCGAGGCTCATCGCCTCAACCTCCGGCCGGTGGACGGAGCCACGGTGGGCGTCGCGCTCGACGAAACCACCAGCCTGGCGGACGTAGTCGAGTTGTTGGTGGTATTCAACGGCGGCAAGGCACTGGACTTCGACCCCGCCGCCCGCGCGCCGCGCGCCGCGCGCCTTGAACCGCTCCGCCGCTCGTCGGCGTTTCTCACGCACCCGGTCTTCAACCGCTACCATTCCGAGACCGAGATGCTGCGGTACCTCCGCCGGCTGGAAGCCAGAGACCTTTCGCTGTGCCACGCGATGATTCCGCTTGGCTCATGCACGATGAAGTTGAACGCGAGCAGCGAAATGTTGCCGGTAAGCTGGCCGGAGTTCGCAAGGCTGCACCCATTTGCGCCGGCGAATCAGAGTGCGGGCTACCGGGAATTATTTGCCGACTTGGAGCGGTGGCTGGCGGAGATCACGAGCTTTGCCGGAATTTCGCTGCAGCCGAACGCCGGATCGCAAGGCGAGTACACCGGGTTGCTGGTCATCCGCCGATACCACGAAAGCCGGGGTGAGGCGCAGCGCGACGTTTGCCTGATCCCGACTTCGGCGCACGGCACCAACCCCGCCAGCGCCGTCATGGCCGGGCTGCGCGTGGTGCCGGTGGCTTGCGACGCGCAAGGCAACATTGACATCGCCGACCTGCGCGCCAAGGCCGCCGAACACCGCGAAAGGCTGGCGGCGCTGATGGTCACTTACCCGTCCACGCACGGCGTGTTCGAGGCCGGCATTCGCGAAATCTGCCAGGTCATTCACGAACATGGCGGCCAGGTGTACATGGACGGCGCGAACCTGAACGCCCAAGTCGGCTTGACGCGGCCTGGCGACATCGGCGCCGACGTGTGCCACTTGAACCTGCACAAAACCTTCTGCATTCCGCATGGCGGCGGCGGGCCGGGCGTGGGCCCCATCGGGGTGGCGGCGCATTTGGTGCCGTTTCTGCCTGGCCACACGACGGGTGGTCTCGGCGCTGGGGAGCGGGTCGGCGCCGTGGCAGCCGCGCCTTTCGGCAGCGCCAGCATCCTGCCGATCTCGTGGGTGTACGTCGCCTGCATGGGCGCCGCGGGTTTGGTCGAGGCAACCCAGGTCGCCATCCTGAACGCGAACTACATTGCGCGTCGCCTGGAGGCCTATTTTCCCGTGCTCTACAAGGGCGCCCACGGTTTGGTGGCGCACGAGTGCATTCTGGACCTGCGCCAGTTCAAGAGCGTGACGGCCGAAGACGTGGCCAAGCGGCTCATGGATTTTGGCTTTCACGCCCCGACGCTGAGCTGGCCGGTGGCGGGCACCCTCATGGTCGAGCCGACCGAGAGCGAGTCGAAGTG
>JAKCAB010000319.1 GCA_021839785.1 bacterium
GCTGGTGCTGGTCACCGGCGGTCTGTTATGCGTCGTCGCCTGCCGACGATCCGACGCCGTCGCGCGCGTGGCGGCCAAAGTCGCGGCGCCGCTGGGCGCTCCGGCCACCGCCACCGCCACGATTTGATCCTGCCTCCACCGTGAACACACCCACCGCTGCCACCTTGGCCACTGCCGATCACGCTTCGAAATCCACACTGGCCGTTCTCAGCGAACTGACCAAGGCACGGCTCTCCTTGCTGGTCGTTGTGACGACCGCCGTTGGCTATTGCCTGGGTTCGCCCGGCCGGATCGATCTGGCGGCCTTTCTTCACGCGGTGCTCGGCACCGGCCTGCTGGCCGCCGGTGCCTCCGCGCTGAACCAGTTCCTCGAACGCGACCTGGACGCGCTGATGCTGCGAACCCAGGACCGCCCGTTGCCTTCGGGCCGGCTTACGCCCACGTTCGTGCTCGTGTTCGGCAGCCTGTGCTCGGTGATCGGCCTGGTTTGGCTGACGTTCCTCGGAAACCTTGCAGCCGCGGCGCTGGGCGCGCTGACCTTGGGTCTCTATGTATTCGTGTACACCCCGCTGAAGCGCGTCTCGACGCTGAACACGATCGTCGGCGCGGTGCCGGGCGCCATGCCGCCGTTGATCGGCTGGGCGGCGGCCACGGGCGGACTCTCGGCCGGCGGGTGGTCACTGTTCGCGCTGCAATTCTTCTGGCAAATCCCGCACTTCATGGCCATCGCGTGGTTGTACCGCGACGATTACGCGCGGGCTGGCTTCCAAATGCTGCCGGTGGTGGATCCGACCGGCGAGCGCACCGGCTTGCAAAGCATCGGCCACAGCCTCGGTCTGCTCACCGTGAGCCTGAGCCCGTTTGTGCTGGGCGTGGCCGGCGCCGCCTACCTGGCGGGCGCCGTGGTGCTGGGGACGTTGATGCTGGCTTTGGCGATCCGTTTTGCGCGGCGGCTCGAACGCTCACCGGCGCGGTGGCTTTTTCTAGCCTCGGTCGTGTATCTGCCGGCGGTACTGGGGTTGATGGTGCTCGACCGCTTCCGTTGAACTGACGGCGCTGATCAAGCCGAGGCGGCCGGCGCGCGGTAGAATTCCAGCGTGGCCGCCAACCCCGCCTGCCAGGAAACGCGCGCGCGGAAACCGAGTTCACGTTCCGCCGCCGAAACGTCCGCGCGGGAAAACCGGACATCGCCCGGCCGGGCCGGTTCGAATTGCGGCTCCAGCTTGCGCCCGGTCAACCGCTGCAGTTCCGCAATCAGATCGAGGAGCGTCACACTCGCGCCGGTGCCAATGTTGAACACTCGGCCAGCGACGCGTTCCGCCGGTCGCTCCGCCGCGGCGAGGTTCGCCGCCACCACGTCCGCCACCGCCACAAAATCGCGCGACTGCAAGCCGTCGCCGAAGACCCGCGGCCGTTCGCCCGCGAGGAACGCGGTGCAGAACTTCGCGATCACGCCCGAGTACGGCGAGTCGAACGCCTGGCGGGGACCGAAGACGTTGAAATAGCGGAGGCTCACGGTTTCCAGCCCGTAGAGCGAATGGAACAACTGGCCATAGCGCTCCGCGGCGTACTTTTGGAGCGCGTACGGCGTGAGCGGCGACGGCGGCTGCATCTCCTGTTTGACCGGCGCTGCGCTGTCGCCGTAAATCGCCGAAGACGAGGCAAACACCAGGCGCTTCACGCCGGCGTCGCGCGCGGCAGCCAGCACTTCCAACGTGCCGGTGAGGTTGTCGCGATGGCTTTCGAGCGGCTGCGCGACCGATTTGGGAACGGAGACCAAGGCGGCTTCGTGAAACACCCAGTCGCAGCCCGCGACCGCGCGGCGGACGGTGGCGCGGTCGGCGACGTTGCCCTGAATGAATTCCAGTTCATCGCCCGGCCGGCGCCAGGCCAGGTTGGCGGTCGAGCCGGCGGTTAGATTGTCCAAAACGACGACGCGCACACCACGCCGGCACAAGGCCTCGGCAAGATGTGACCCAATAAATCCGGCGCCGCCGGTGACCAGAGCTTTCATCCAGTTTTGCGAACAACAGCCTCGCGGCCCGGAATCGCCCGCACCGCGCTCTCTCCGTATCAAGTCCACCCTGCCAGTGGCAAGCTTGAGAGTTCACCCAGGAGGTAAGCGCTGACCGCATCGCTTCGGGGTTCACCGCCGCCTGGCGAAGGCTTACACTGACCCGACGGAGCCAGCCTGGCGCGCGCTCCGCCGTGGATTCGAGTGAAAACCGACCCGCCAACGGAAGTCCTGCCGACGCACACGCCCGCGCTGTTTCAAACGGCCGTGCAGCGCGCCGCCGCCGCCCTGCGCCGCGGCGAGTTGGTCGCCGTGCCCACCGAGACCGTGTATGGTCTGGCCGCGAACGCGTGGAATGCCGAGGCCGTGGCCCGCATCTTCGTGGCCAAGGGGCGGCCCGCGCACAATCCGATCATCGTGCACGTGGCCAGCCTCGGTCTGGCCCAAGCCTGCGTGGCCGCCTGGCCGGACGCGGCCGGGCGCCTGGCCCGGGCTTTCTGGCCCGGACCGCTGACGCTGGTTCTGCCGAAAGCGGCAATCATCCCGGATTCGGTCACCGCCGGCGGCCCCACGGTGGGTGTGCGCTGGCCGAGCCATCCGTTCATGCACGCACTGATTCGCGAATGTGGTTTTCCGCTCGCCGCCCCCAGCGCCAATGCCTCCAACCGCCTTTCGCCGACCTGCGCGGCGCATGTCCTGCAAAGCCTCGGCGGTCGCGTGCCGCTGATCGTGGACGGCGGCCAGTGCCAGGTCGGCGTCGAATCGACGGTGCTGGATCTGACCGTCCAGCCGGCGCGCGTCCTGCGGCCCGGCATGATCCGCCGCGAGTCGCTCCGCGCCGTCTTGGGAGAAGTCAGCGAAGGCGCGGCCAGCGCGGACGAAGGCAGTTTGCGCAGCCCTGGCCAATTACCGAAACATTACGCGCCGCGCGCACGCCTGCACGTGCTGGCCTGGTCGGACGAGGCGGCGCTCCGGCGCTTGCTGGTTCCGCTCCAGGTCGCGCCGGCCACGACGTTCGTCGTCGCCCACACGCACATTCCCGCGCCGGCGGGCTGGGGCGGCGTGAGCGTGATTCCGCACGATGCCGAGGCTTACGCGCGGGCGCTGTACGCGGAGTTGCATCGCTGCGACGAGCAGGGCGCGGAAATCATCGTGGTCGAAGCCGTGCCGGACACGCCCGAATGGGCGGCGCTCGCCGACCGCCTGCGCCGGGCGGCCGTGGCTTGAGGCATTCGGATTGGCAGCCGCCGCGCGTTTGCCTACGCTGCCGCGCAACGCTGTGCTTCGGTCCGACGTGCCATGAAATCGAACGACACCCCGCCGCTCATCCTGATCGCCGACGACCAGGCTGACGTGCTGGCGGCGTTGCGACTGCTGTTGAAAGGCGAAGGCTTCCAGGTCGAGACCGTGAGTTCACCCGCCCACGCGCTGGCGGCGATCACGGAGAAGGATTTCGACGCCGCACTGATCGATTTGAACTACGCCCGCGACACCACCTCCGGCCAGGAAGGCCTGGATCTGCTGGCGCGCCTCCAGGCGGTGGACAGCACCCTGCCGGTGGTCGTGATGACGGCTTGGGGCAGCGTGGAAATTGCCGTCGAAGCCATGCGGCGCGGCGCGCGGGACTTCATCCAAAAGCCGTGGGAAAACGCGCGTCTGCTCTCGATCCTGCGCAACCAGGTCGAGTTGGCGCGGGCGCTGCGTCGCGGCGAGCGGCTCGCGGCCGAGAACGAACTGCTGCGCGGCGCCGGGCCGGATTTGATCGCCGAGTCGCCCGCCATGAATCCCGTGCTGGAAATCATCCAGCGCGTGGGCCCCGCGGACGCGAACGTCCTGATCCTCGGCGAAAACGGCACCGGCAAAGGCGTGATCGCCCAGGCGCTCCACGCGGTTTCGCGGCGCGCGGACGCGCCGTTCGTCACGGTCAACATGGGCGGTTTGTCCGAAGGCTTGTTCGAGAGCGAGTTGTTCGGCCACGTCAAAGGCGCATTCACCGACGCGAAGACAGACCGCGTCGGGCGCTTCGAGCTGGCCGAAGGCGGGACGCTGTTTCTGGACGAAATCGCGAACGTGCCGTTGCCGCAGCAGGCCAAGTTGCTGCGCGTGCTCGAGACCGGCGAATACGAGCGGGTCGGCTCGTCGAAAACCAAGCGGGCGAACGTGCGGCTCATCTCCGCCACCAACGCCGACGTGCAGAAGGCGGTTGGCGACGGCCGGTTCCGGCAGGATTTGCTGTTTCGCCTGAACACGATCGAAATTCACCTGCCGCCGCTGCGCGAACGGCCGGAGGACGTTGCGCCGCTGGCCGTCCATTTCCTGGCCCGGCACGCCCGCCAATATGGCAAGGGGCTCGCAGGCTTCGAGCCGGCGGCGTTGCAGGCGTTGCGCGACCACGCCTGGCCGGGCAACGTGCGCGAATTGAGCCACGTCATCGAGCGCGCCGCGTTGATGGCCACCGAGAGCCTGGTACGCGCCTGTGACCTCGGCCTGCGCGCGCCTGCCACGGCCGAGCCGCGCATCGAGGACATGGCCATCGAAGACGTCGAGCGGTGGCTCATCAAGAAGACCCTGGCCCGCTTCGAAGGCAACGCCAACAAGGCTGCCGAAACCCTCGGCCTGAGCCGGAGCGCGTTTTACCGGCGGCTGCAAAAATATGGCCTCTGACGATTCGCGCGGCCAGGCGGCCAAGCACCGGCCGCGGCCGTTGCCGGGGCCGGCGTGGGAGGCGAACCTTGCGGGCGGTTCCGGGTTGGCCGAACCGACCCGCGGCTGAATTCCGTTATGAGCCAAGACCACACCCTGATGGCTTCGCGGTATGAGTTGAAGTACCGCCTCTCCAACTCCGCGGCGCTGCGCGTGCGGAAGTTCGTCCAGCAATACCTCGAACTCGACGAATACGGCCAGGGCCAGCCCGACCTGGCCTACCCGGTTCACAGCCTTTACCTGGATTCGGACGACTGGACGCTCTACCACCGCAGCCTGAACGGGGACAAAAACCGCTTCAAGCTCCGGGTCCGCTACTACGACGAACGCCCCACCACGCCGGTCTTTTTCGAGATCAAGCGGCGGATGAAGGACGTGATCTTGAAGCAACGGTGCGGGGTCAAACGCGGCGGCGAGGCGGACGTGCTGGCCGGCCATTTTCCGCCCGAAAAGTACCTCCTCTCGAAGGCCGCCGAGGATCTGCAGGCGCTGCACCGTTTTCAGGAACTCATGTTGCGCGTGCAGGCGAAGCCGCAGATGCACGTGGCCTATCGGCGCGAGGCCTACGTCAACACTTTCAACAACGAGGTGCGCGTCACCTTCGACCGGTTCGTGCGGGCCGTGCCACGCCCCGGCGGCGAGCTCGTAACGCACATGGACAAGTCGCTCGTTTGCACAACCGATCTGGTGATCCTTGAACTCAAGTTCACCGACCGCTTTCCCAACTGGTTTCGGAACCTGGTGGAAACGTTCGACTGCTTCCAAAGCGGCGCGGCGAAATACGTCGAAGGCACGACTCTGCATCTCGGCCGTCACCTCTCGCCCGCCGACGTGATCCGGAACTTGTTCTGAGCACTTTGCTGTCGCGCAAGCCATGCGCCCACGCCCTCAATCGCGCCCGGCCCGCCGCCCGCGCATCGGTTTTGTGCGCCGGGTGCTGCTGCTCGCGGCGGTGGCAGCCGCGCCGGCCTGGGTGGCCGTCCTCGCGTTAATCTGGTTGGGCGACACCTTCCCAAACCAGGCTTTGTCGCTGAACGCGCGGGTGACGATCACGATCCTCCTGGGCGGTTGCGGCCTCGTGACCTTGCTGGTCTTGCGCGAACGCGTGGTGCGCCCGCTTCAGACCGCGGCGAACATTCTCTCGGGTTTGCGCGAAGGCGATTACTCGTTCCGCGCGCGCAGCGACCGCAGCGGCGACGCGCTCGACGAGGTGTTGACCGAGGTGAACGCGCTGGTGGACACCATGCGCACGCAGCGGCTCGGGGCGCTGGAAGCCACCGCCCTGCTCCGCGCAGTCATGTCGGAAATCGACGTGGCGGTGTTCGCCTTCGACGCCGCCGAGTGCCTGCGCCTGGTGAACCGCGCCGGCGAACGGCTGCTGGCCCAACCCGCGGAGCGCCTGCTCGGCCGCTTCGCCGCCGACGTCGGGCTGGGCGAAGGCCTCGAAGGCGACGCGCCGCGCACGGTGCAAACGCGCTTCGCGGGCGGCGCCGGCCGGTGGCGATTGCAGCGGCAGCAATTCCGGCAAGGCGGTCTGCCGCACACGCTGCTGGTGATCTCCGACCTCAGCCGCGAACTCCGCGAGGAAGAGAAACTCGCCTGGCAACGGCTCGTGCGGGTGCTCGGTCACGAGCTCAACAACTCGCTCGCGCCCGTGAAATCCATCGCCGGGAGCCTCGAAAGCCTGTTGCAGCGCGACCCGCTGCCGCCGGATTGGCGCGAGGACATGCGCGACGGCTTAGGTGTGATTGCCAGCCGGGCCGAATCGTTAAATCGTTTTGTCAGCGCCTATGCCCAACTGGCCCGCCTCCCCAAGCCCAAGCCCCAGGCCGTCGTGCTCGCCCCCATTGTCAACCGCGCCGCGACGCTGGAGACGCGCGTGCCGGTTACCGTGGTTCACGGACCCGATTGCACCCTTGCCGCGGACCCGGATCAATTGGAGCAGGCGTTGATCAACCTGGTGCGCAACGGCGCCGATGCGGTGCTGGAAACGGGTCCGGCTAAAACCGGCGAGCCGCGTGGCGTGCGCGTAAGCTGGGGACGCGTCGGCGCCAGCGTGGAAGTCGCGATCGAGGACGACGGTCCTGGCCTGGCCAGCACGGCGAACCTGTTCGTGCCGTTTTTTACCACGAAACGAAAAGGCTCCGGCATCGGCCTGGTGCTGTGCCGGCAGATCGCCGAAGGCCACGGCGGCAGTCTCACGCTGGAGAATCGCGTCGGCGCGCGCGGTTGTGTAGCGCGGTTTCGGCTACCTTGCCCGGCCGCGGCCAGGAGCTAACAAAGAGGCGGCGGCAGCGAGGAGATTGGACAGGAAAGCCCGGAACTTCCGCAGCCTCAGTTTGGGCTCCGCGGGAGCCCGATCAACAGCCGGTAAGGCGGGCAGTCCCCTACCGCCGCAGAGCGCGGCTGCTTTGACGGCGCGCACTAAACATTTCGCAAGTCACCCGCCCTACCCGCCCGCCAGCGTGTGGCGTGCGCTGCTTGCCCGCCGCTATGATAGGAGTGAGTAATAACACCTACCTACTCTCCCATATAGAACAACCGAGGACACCCACCGCGCAGCTTCTCCCATCGCTCTTTTGGCAACGAAAATGCTAAGTCAAACGGCAACCAAAACAACACTCTCTTAACCCATGAAAGCAAGAACTGGCAGTGTCGGGCCCCTCTGGGGGTTGGTCTGCGTGGGGATGGCTCTGGCTCAAGAGGCGCCCCCCCGGCCACGCGGGTCCTCGAACGCGGGCCGCATCACAACTGGATCGAGTCGGTGGGGCAGACGCTCGACGCGGCGGGCCAGGTCGTGACGGTGACCAACCGTTACGTGGAACTGGCCACTGGCCTCAATTACTTGGACACCCAGGGTCGCTGGCAGCCCAGTGGCACCGAGATCGAGTTGGTGGCCGGCCAAGCCGTCTATCGTCAAGGGCAGTTCAAAGCCTTTTTCGCCGCCAATGTGGCCGACCCGGTGGCCGTCGAGTTATGGACACCGGAGAACGTGGTCCTCAAATCGCGCATCCTCGGCCTGGCGTACTACGATCCCGACTCCGGCCAGAGTGTACGATCCCGACTCCGGCCAGAGTGTATTGATCGCCGAGTTGAAGGACGCACCCGGCGGGTTGCTGCCGGCGAAAAACGCGCTTTTGTACCCGGACGCGTTCACGGACCTGGCGGCCGACGTGCGATTGACGATCACCAAGGCGGGCTTGGAGCAGGACGTGATCTTGCGCGAGCAGCCGCCCGCGCCGAACACGTTGGGGCTGGGACCGAAGTCGGAACTGCAATTGCTCACGGAATTCTTCGATCCGCCTACACCGCGGGAACACGTGGGCGATCCAGCGGCTGACGGGGCTACCAACCAGGTGGCGGGCGTGCACGGCGCCCGGCTCGACCCGCGGCTGACGTTTGGCTCGATGAGTTTCGGTAAAGGCCGGGCCTTTCCCCTGGACGGCGTCGTCAGTTCTGTTCCGGTGCAAAAGAGTTGGGAACGCCTGGAGGGGCGGCAGTTCTTGATCGAGGCGGTGCCGTACGAGCAGTTGCGCCCGCAGTTGGAAACGCTGCCTCCGGCGTTCGGCCCCCGTTCGGCCCAGGCCGCGCCCACGCTCAAGAACCACTTGCGCACCGCGGCCCGTAAACGGGAAGTGGCCGCATCCGCCGGCCCCAGGCTGCGCACGGCGCAGAGCTTCCCGCCACAACCTGGCGTGGTGCTGGATTATTATGTGAACTTGAATTCAGGCAGCAACCTCACCCTCCAGGGCGACACGACCTATTACGTGACCGGGCCGGTGATCCTGACCGGCGTGACGACGATCGAAGGCGGCACCGTGGTCAAGTACGCCAACAGCGACACCCCGTATCTGAAACTCCAAGGAGCGGTCCAGTGCCAGACCGGACCGTATCGGCCGGCATTCTTCACGGCCAAGGATGACAATACCGTGGGGGCCACCATCGCCGGGAGCAGCGGCACCCCAACCGGCACCTACGCCACCACCGCCCTGTGGGTGGACGACAATGTCGCCACGCTTCAGCATTTGCGGATCGCTTGGGCCGGGCAGGCGATTTATTACGACGCGGACACCGGCTGGCCGCAGGAGTTGTGGCATACCCAAATCGCCCACTGCGGCTACGGCGTAGTGGCGTTTTGCCCGGAATTTCGCGTGTACAATGCCCTGATGGATAACGTCACGACCAACTTTTACACTTCGGGAACGAGCGGGATGGTGACCGGTCGGGTCGAACATCTCACCAGCGACACCGCCGCCTGGCTGAACGGCAGCGGTGGTTGGATGAACCTCTATCTCACCAACAGCTTGCTGGTGTCGGTGGCCAATCCTTACAACTACTCGGGCACGGGAGACGCCCTCGGCACCGCGGCGGATTTCCAAACCGTCCTTGCCGGCCGGCACTACTTGGCGAGCGACAGCGCCCACCGCAACGCCGGCACTACGGACATCGACGCCCGCCTGCGCCGCGCCTTGGCCGACCTCACCACTGACCCGCCGGCCCTGCTCAGCGGCACGCTCACGGCCGCCCGACTCCTCGCGCCGCAAACCGGGCGCGACACTGACTCGCCCGACCGCGGCTACCATTACCCGCCGTTGGACTTCCTCCTGTCCTCGCTGGCCGTGAACGCCGCGACCGTGACGCTCACCAACGGCGTGGCGGTGGGCGTCTATGGCACCGACGGCGTTAAGCTTCAGGCCGGCGCCAAGCTGTTGAGCGAAGGCGATCCGGTGGCCCTCAACCGCCTGGTCCACTACCGCGTGGCCCAGGAAGACACTGCCTCGGCCAACGGCAACGTCTCCGGCGCGTTGCTCAAGGACGACAATGCCAACAGCGGCTCCGAAGCCCGGCTCCATTTCACCGAATCGGTCCTGCCCGGCAGCGTGGGCTACCACTTCAATGGCGGGGCTACTTTGGGCACCCTGGCGCTGACCGACTGCCAATTGCTGGGTGCCAGCCTGTACTTCAACGTCGCCGGCACCTATGCCCGCACCGTGGCCCTAACCAACAACGTCTTCGCGCGCGTCACCGCCAGTCTCGGCAACTACACCGATGCCAACGTCATAGCTCACGCCCGCCACAACTTGTTCTGGTTTTGCCCCACGCTCACCCTCACGCCCGCCGTGACGCAGCCCGGTTGGGAGTGGCGCGACAATTGCTTTGTCAACTGCACTGTGTACCAGTCCTACGGCCAGGTGAGCAGCTCGTACAACGGCTACCTGAACACCCCCGTCCTGGCGGGCAGCGGCGGCAATGACCGCATCCTCACCGCCTCGCCCTTCATGGCGGGTCCGCTGGGGCCGTGGTACCTGGCCTCGGGCTGCGACTGGATCGATCACGGCAGCCGCACGGCCACCGCCGCCGGCCTCTACCACTACACCACTGGGATGGACCAGACCAAGGAAGGCACCAGCACCGTGGACATCGGCTTCCATTACGTGGCCGTCACGCCGGCCGAGTGCGAAGTGGCCCTGAGCGGCGGCGCACTGAGCGGCTCCGGCACCTGCTACGGCTGGAACTACGCCTACGCCAAGGATGGGGCGACCACCGATCCCGGCTGGCACAACTGCGATTACACAAGCACAACGGAATATCTGCGGGCGGACCAGGGCAGCTCGCGCAACGTGAGCCAGGTAGCGTATGTACCGCGGGTCATGTCCGCCAACTGGGCCGACGGTTCCTGGAACGGCGTCTTCCGCCAGTACACGATTTATGTGACGGACAGTGCCAGCGCCAACCCGGCTGACTGGGGCTCGCCGGTGGCCACAGGCGAGTGGTACTGGCCCAACCGCCAGGAGCGCAAGGCCGTGAGCTTCCCGCCCCAGGCGGGGCGCTACGTCTATTTCCGGCGGGGGGAGGCCTGGGGCTGGTACACGCGGCAGGACGGCCAGAACAACCCTGGCTACGCCAACGCCAACGAAGTCTGGGTGTATCATCAAACCGCCGAACGCCCCGCCGCCATTGACACCGACGGCGAGGGTCTGGCCGACTGGCGCGAAGACGCCAACGGCAACGGCCAGCTAGACGCAGGCGAAACCAGCGTGAGCCAGGCGGACACCAACGGCGATGGTTTGAATGACCGGCAAAACCTCGAACTGACCTACAACGTCCTGGTCAACGACCCGGCGCAGGATTACGGCAACGAGCAGAATACGCAGTTCGAGACCGCCTGCGCCGTGTTGGGTAACAAGGTCATTGTCGCCTGGGTGGACTCTAACCACGGCGTGTACGGTCTGGGCCAGATATCGGTGTTGTCCACCTACACGCCGCGGTTTGTCGGCTACGCCGTCTCACACGACAGCGGGCTTACCTTCACCGACCAAGACGCCCCACCGCTGGCGCGCGCGGGCAACCCCACCGACGATGATGGTGACGGCGGCGATCCCGTGCTGGCGGTGGACACGAGCGCGAGTCTGGTTTACCTGGTGGGAACGTCGCCCCGGAACGCGGGCCACAAGGGCATCCCGCTCTGGAAATCCACCGATGGGGGCGTCACTTTCGGCTCGCCCTCCATTGTCGCCGGCACCGTCAACGGCACGGACAAGCCGTGGATTGCAGTGGACAACGCGGTCGGGACTGGCCAGGGCGATCTCTATCTCTTGTTCTGCGAGGGTAGTGCGGGAGCAAGATTATGCGTATCGACGGACGCAGGGGTAACTTGGGGGGCGGTTCAAGCGATTGCCGACGCGAGCATCGCGAGTTCGCCCATCGTGGTCGTAGGGCCGGACCACTATGCCTACATGGTGTGGTTCGAGCGGGCCGGCGGCGTCAATTACCTCAAGTGCCGCGTAGTTGAAAATCGGGGTACTTCGCTCGGCGCGGTCCGGCAAGTCTGCGTCCTTAGGACCACCGATCCACAAAGCGGCAACCTGCGCCTCAAACGCAGCAACGCCGCCGCCGATTTGGATGCGTTCCGGGTCTTTCCGTTTCCCGTCGTCGCTGTCAGCCCGCTCTCGGCGAGAGCGGGCCACCTCTATGTCGCCTACGCGGACAAAGGGGACGGCACGGACAAGGCCGACATCTTCCTGCGACGCTCCACCGATGGCGGAAACACGTGGATCGACAGCGGTCGCGTGAACGGTGTGGCCGCGAATGACCAATGGATGCCGGTACTGTGCATTCGACCGGACGGGAACACGCTGTTTCTTGCCTGGTACGATCGGCGCAACGACCCGAACAACTCGCTCATCGAGGTCTATGGCCGCTTTGCCACCATCGCCGCAGATGGCAGCCTCACCTTCGGCCCGGAGTTCCGGGTCAGCACGGCCAGCTTCTCGCCGGTGTTCGCGGGCACGACCCAACTTGATCCGGGTGAGTATGACCCCGTGTATCCGCCGGGTGGAGTCAACCTGCACTGGTATTATCCAGAATGGGTTGAAGGCAATGAGCTTGATCCGAATACCACGGCCGAATCCTACGCGGGCCACGTGGGTGAGTACAATGGGGCCTGGGCCGGCACCGACTACTTGTGGATTACCTGGACCGACTACCGTGGGCTGAGCGCGGGCACCTTGTCGCCTCGCCACCAGGCCGATGTGAGGCTGGTTAAGCTCAGTTGGCCTCAATAGCGTCGATAACAGCGTGTGAGTGAGCAATTATATGTCAGTTATGCATCTGTCTTTCAACAAAGCCGCTAAGAGGAATCCTGTAGTATTGGCCTCCGGTGGCGCTTTCTTGCATTGCCTGCTTTGTAGTAGTTTGTGGGCGCAGGCAGCGTTCCGGCTTGACAACCTAGTCCAGCCCAACGTCGTGAATGCGCCAGTGTTCAACTCTGATGGCAGCCCTTTGGAAGGTGATCATTTCCGCGCGGAGTTGTACGGTGGTCCTGAGCCGGATAGTCTGAGCCCAGCGGTGGTTTTCGGGTATGACATTCGCTTTTCGACGCCTTTCCTGAAAGGGGGCTACTTCGAGGGCATTCCTCTTGGTGGACCGTTGGCGGTTGGCAGTCCGACTCCTGGCGGCTGGTCGTGGCTGCAGGTTCGGGCTTGGGATACCCAGTTGGGCGCCACCTACGAGGAAGTGTTAGCCCGGGGACTGGGAGGTTATGGCGAGTCGCCATTGTTCTACGCGCAAGGCGGCAATCCCTACGACCAATTCCAACTGCCCCAGCCGTTGATTGGCCTGCAGTCCTTCAGCGTGCGGGCGGTGGTGCCGGAGCCGGCCACCTGGGCGCTGCTGGCCTGGGGCGGCCTGGGCCTGTGGTGGGCCACCCGCCGCCGCCAAAACAGCCCACCATGAGCCCCAACGACCAATGGATGCCGGTGATGTGCATTCGACCGGACGGGAACACGCTGTTTCTTGCCTGGTACGATCGGCGCAACGACCCGAACAACTCGCTCATCGAGGTCTATGGCCGCTTTGCCACCATCGCCGCAGATGGCAGCCTCACCTT
>JAKCAB010000499.1 GCA_021839785.1 bacterium
CCGCTTTGGGGGCCGTTGCACGCGCCGCACCACTGGGGCGAATCGCTGTTCGGCTATTATCTCACCCAGGACGAAGGCGTGCTCCGCAAACACGCCCAAATGCTCGCCGACGCCGGCGTGGACGTGGTGATCTTCGACGTCACGAATCAGATCACCTACAAGGAAGATTACCTGGCCTTGCTGCGCGTGTGGTCCGCCATGCGCCGGGCCGGCAACCGCACGCCGGCCGTGGCGTTCCTCACACCGTTCTGGGATCCGGCCAAGGTGGTGCGCGAACTCTGGCGCGACCTTTACGCGCCAGGGCTCTACCCGGAGCTTTGGTTCCGCTGGGCCGGCAAGCCGCTGATCCTGGCCGATCCGGCAATGCTCCTCGACCGCGGCGGCAACGATCAACAGAACACCGCCGTTGAACTCCAGCCCAACCACACGCTGGGCCAAAGCTTCGCCACCACGGAGCCGCTGGAGAAAATCGGCGGCCGTTTCCCGACCTGGAATACTGCGGGCGCGGCGATGACGCTCACGCTGTTCCACGGCGGCCCGAGCGGCGAGCGCCTGGTCAGCCAGCGCTTCACGAACGTTCACGACAACGAATGGCGGATGCTCGCGGTCAGCCCGCCGCTGGCGCCGGGCACGTATTACCTGGAGATGTCCGCGGCGCAGGGCAAGGTCGGCTGGTGGAGCCACACCGATGACGTGCTGAGCGGCGGCGAGGCATTCGCGGATGGCAAACCGATCGGCGGCGATCGCACACTTCGCCTGTTGACGGTCAACGCCGAAACCCAGCGCCTGCGCGATTTCTTCACGTTCCGCAAGCCGCAGCCGGATTATTTCCAAGGCCCGACCGGCCCCGATCAATGGAGCTGGCTGGAGGTTTATCCCCAACACGTGTTCACAAACTCGGCCGGCGAAAAGGAACAAATGTCCGTAGGCGTGGCGCAAAACGCGGTGGGCAATCGCCTCGGCTCGATGAGCGAACTGGGCGCGCGCGGTCGCAGCTTCCACGACGGCGCCACCGACACCCGACCGAATGCGGTCGCCTACGGCTTCAACGTGGCCAAGCAATGGCGGCGCGCGCTCGCCGAAGATCCGCGGTTCATCTTTGTGACCGGCTGGAACGAATGGATCGCCGGGCGGTTTGCGGAGTTCAACGGCATCAAGCGCCCGGTCATGTTTGTGGACCAGTTCGACGAGGAACACAGCCGCGACATCGAACCGATGCGCGGCGGCCACGGCGACGATTACTTTTACCAGTTCGTGAGCTATGTGCGGCGCTACAAAGGCGTCCGGCAACCGCCGCCAATCGGGCCCGCGCCCATCGAGGTGGACGGCCGGTTTGACGATTGGCGGGCGGTGGAACCCGAATTCCACGACACGATCGGCGATCCCGTCCACCGCCGGCATCGCGGCTGGGACAAGAACGTGACTTACGAAAACCAGACCGGCCGCAACGACCTCGTCGCCGCCAAACTGAGCTTCGACGCGACGTCCGTTAGTTTCTATGTGCGCACCCACGAAACGCTCACGCCCGCCACGGACACGAACTGGATGGTCCTGTTCCTCGACGTGGACGGCAACGCGACCAACGGCTGGCCCGGCTACGACTGCCGCGTCAATGCGACCCGGCCCGCGCCGGACCGGGCGTCCATCGAACGTCGGGTCAACGACGCCTGGCAGGCCATCGGCACGGCGGCGTTTCGATCGGCAGGCAACGAACTTGAACTGGCAGTGCCGTGGTCGGCGCTGGGCTTGACGCGACCGCCGGCCTTCGTGGATTTCAAATGGGCCGATAACTGTCTGCGCGCCGGCGACTGGACCGACTTCACCTTGAACGGCGACGCCGCGCCGAACGACCGTTTCAATTACCGGGCGGCCTTGCGGTCGCCCTGAGCTTGGCCACTTGGATTCCGGACTTTCCAGCCGGCGGCTGGCTGGCTTAATCGCCGCGTGGAACCTCCGCTCCAACCCGGCACGCTGTACCTCGTGGCCACGCCCATCGGCAACCTCGAGGACATCACGCTGCGCGCGCTGCGCGTCCTGCGCGAATGCGACGTGGTCGCCGCCGAGGACACGCGCCGCTCCGGCCAGTTGCTCACCCACTTCGGCCTCCGCAAACCGCTGCTGAGCTACTTCAAGTTCAACGAAGCTCGTCGCAGCGAGGAAATCATCGAACGACTGAAGCGCGGCGAGAAAATCGCGCTGGTCACCGACGCGGGCAGCCCCGGCATCAGCGATCCCGGCGAGCGCGTGGTGCGGGCGGCGATCGCCGCGGGCTGCCGGGTCGAGTGCGTGCCCGGACCGTGCGCCTTGGTGGCGGCGCTCACGGCCAGCGGTTTGCCCACCGACGAGTTCCATTTCGTGGGCTTTCTCCCGCACAAGTCCGGCCAGCGGCGCAAGACGCTCGCATCGCTGCGTGACCTGCCGGGCACGCTGGTCCTGTACGAATCGCCGCATCGCATCGACCGGCTGTTGGGCGAACTGGTGGAAGTCATGCCCGGCCGCGAGGTGGTGCTGGCCCGCGAGTTGACCAAGAAATTCGAGGAATTCCTGCGCGGCCAGCCGGCGGAGTTGCTGGCGGCGGCGAGGCATCGTGCGCTCCGCGGCGAGTTCGTGGTAATGATCGGCAGCGCTCCCGATCAGGCGCCAACGGCGATTGCCGGCGCCGAGTCCGCGGCTGAATCGTGAATTCGAGCCAAGGTTGCCGAACGAAAAAGCGCTGGCAGCCACTCTTAAGAGGGGTAGCGTTCGCGTTGCCATGACCTCCCAATCCACATTCGATCGGCTGCAATCCATTCAGCGCTGGGAACTCACCCTGGTCGCGCTGGCGGTGTTGACCGTCGTGGCGGCGATACTGGCGTTGCTCGACTCCGGAGTGTTCGCGGGCTTCTTTTTTCTGCTGGCCGCCGCCGTGACTTACGGCATCGCCAAGTTGCTGAATCTGGCCGGCGAGATTCTCGGCCGCCTGGATCGCCTGGACAGTCTGGAGCGCACTGCCGCTGCCAGCCACCCGCCAACGGCAGGACCGCCACCGACCACCCCGTAACCGCCGGTTAGCGACGGGCGATCACAAGCTGTCCAGCGCGCTCGCGCCTCGACGCCCCGTGGCGGCGCGGTTAGAAACACGCGCCATGCGCCGCGCGAAGAAGCCATCGTATGCCGCCCTCGGTTGGGTGGTGGCCATCGTCTTGGTGGTCTTGGTTGCGTACTCATGGCGGGCGGGCCGCCGCGAGCACAGCCAGGACCGCACCATCCTGGCCGCCGCGCGCCGTTACGGCGTGGACCCGGCGTTGGTCAAGGCCATCGTCTGGCGCGAAAGCGATTTCGATCCGCGCGTCCGCGGCCGGGCTGGCGAAATCGGCTTGATGCAAATCACGGACGCGGCAGCCCAGGAATGGGCGGAAGCGGAGCGGGTGTATCCGCTGGCGGAAGCAAAGTTGTTCGATCCGCGGACGAACATCCACGCGGGGGCTTGGTACTTGCGGAAATTACTTCAGCGCTACCAGCGCACCGACCAACCGGCAGTGTTTGCGCTGGCGGATTACAACGCCGGCCGGGGCAACGTGCTTAAATGGGCGAAGGGGCTGGCGGCCACCAACAGCGAGGTTTTCGTGGGAGCGATCGGTTTTCCAAGCACGCAGGCCTACGTGAAGGCCGTCCTCGAACGACGATCCCGGTATGTCGCCGATTTCACGGGCGCGCCACGGTGAGACGAAAAACCGCTCACTGCTCTCCGCCCCGCAGGGCGGTGCAGTAGCGGCGCCGAACCAGCACGGAAAGGCTCGGCCTACCGGAACGCCGTCTGGCGGTTCAGGAACCAGGAGAGGGTGCTGGCGCCGCTGCGCTCGATCACCGCGCGGTCCATGATCTCGACCGGCGAGGTCGTGGCGGGAAAGCGCTCCAGCTTCGCAATCTTCTGGGTGCGGGAGCCGGTGACTTCGTGGGCGGCGGCCTTTTGCTTTTTCACCTTCTTGGTTGCCTTCGCCGATTTTGTCGCCTTGGCGGGAGCGCAGCCGCAGGCGCCGCAGGTTTTCGCCTTGCTGGTAGCCGCCTTGGCGTCCGAACCGGCCAAGGCGAGCGGCGTAGCGAACGCCAGTCCAGCGATCAAGGCGCCCAGCCCAACCAGCCGGGGCGCGGCCTTCTTTTTAATGACTGTTTTCACGATCCGTAACGTGCCCGGTTCCGAGCGGTCGTGCAAGTGGTTCGTGGCCCGGTTGAGTTCTCTGCTGTGCAGCTTCCGCGCCAATCGCGGCTGGCCCGAACCTCCCGGCGCCTGTGCCCGCGGGCGAGTCTGGCGAGACTTGTACGCCGGGAAGTCAAAGGCTGCGCCGCCACTCGTCGATGGCGGAGCGCATTTCGGCGAACGCCTGCAGGCGCGGCTTCACGAAGCGCGGGGTGAACCACGGAAACGTGCCCACCAGGTCGTTGCTGACCAGAATTTGGCCGTCACAGTCCGGCCCCGCCCCGATGCCGATCGTCGGCACGGGAACCGCGGTGGTGATGGCGCGCGTCACCGGAGCGGCGACCAGTTCCAGCACCATCGCAAACGCGCCGGCCTCCGCCAACGCCCGGGCATCGGCCAGCAAGGCCTCGCGTTCGGCCACCTCGCGACCTTTGACGTGGTAACCGCCTTCCTCGACGACGTGTTGCGGCAACATCCCGATGTGCCCCAAAAACGGAATGCCCGCCGCCACGATGGCGCGCACTTGCGGCGCGATGGCCACGCCGCCTTCGGCCTTGACCGCCTCGGCGCCGGCGGCGAGCAACCGGCGGGCGTTGGCCACGGCTTCTTCGGGCGTGCGGTAAGAATGGATGGGCAGGTCCGCTGCGAGCAGGGCCCGCGGCTGGGCGCGCGCCGCGGCGCGGGTGTGGTGTTCCATGTCCGCCATCGTCACCTGGGTCGTGTCCGGGTAGCCAAGCACCACCATGCCCAGCGAATCCCCCACGAGGATCAGCGGAATGCCGGCTTCGTCGAGCAGCCGGGTAAATGGATAATCGTACGCCGTCAGGGCCGCGATCTTGGCGTGCCCCTTCATTGCCCGGATGGTTTCCGCCGTGATTTTCGGCGATTGCATGAGAATCAAGGTCGCGTCGGCCCTGGAAGCGGACAAGCCGAATCTGGTCCGGCGGCGGCCGGCGGGGGAACCGCATTTCACCCCTTGCGAATTGGTGGGACTTCCTCCTTTAATCCCGCCGTCTTTATGCGCGTTTGCTATCGTTTGACGGCATTGGCGAGTCTGCTCCTGGCCGTTTCGGTTTGGAGTCAGGCGGTTTCCGACCCCGTGGCGGACCTCTTCACGCCGCGACCACCGTTGCCCCCCGGCGTGGAAAACCAGCCCGGCGTCCCGTTGCGTTCTTCGGAAAACCCCAATCCCGCCGGGTTCAAGGTGCTCCCGTCGGCGCCCCGACCGGTCCCGCCGCGCCGGCCGCCGCTTCAGTTCAATGCCCGGGACCGGGTGCTTTTCCTCGGCGACGCGATCCTCGAAGCGGAGGCCAAGTACGGCTATCTCGAGACGCGGATGGAAATCCAGGCTCCGACCGTGCCGCTCACCTTTTGGAACCTCTCCGCCAGCCCGAACAACCGCCTGCGCGATCCAGACCCGAAGGCGGCCAACCGGGACTTTACCTGGTTCACCAACCTCCTCGCCGAGGTGCGCGCTCTGGACCCCAACGTCGTTGTCCTCAGCTACGGCACGGCCGCCGCCCTCAACGGCCCGCCGAGCCTGCCGGCCTTCACCAACGTTTACGAGCATGTGATCGAAGGCTTGCTGTCGCTTCGATCGGCCGCGCCGCCACGGCTGGTCCTCCTCAGCCCGCTTGGTCACGAGCCGGCACCCGGTGAGCCGATGCCGCTCCTGACCAATCGCATGGCCCAGATGTTCGAGTTCGCGGTCGCCTCCTGGCATCTTTCCACCAATCGCCAGACGGACTTTGTGGATCTCTTCGGCCTGACCCGCATCAAGGTGAACGAAGCCCTGAAGGCGGAAACCAACGGCGTGATAAAACCCCGGATCACCGAAGACGGTTTGCGGCCCACGGCCTACGGCCAACGCGCGCTCACCTTCGCCCTGGACCGCGGCTTGCACTGGTTCCCCAACAACTGGCGGTTCGCGCTCATGGCCAACAACCAGTGGCGGCCCGGAGGGTTCGGCGCGCAAATCGCGTCGAACAGCCGAACGGATCACGACATGCGGGTCGTCTTCACCGAAGAAATGCTCCCCTGCCCGCCGCCGCCCGTGCCGATTGCCGATCCCGAACAGGAATACGAACCGCACTGCTACATCCAACTGCGCGACCTGGTGCCCGGCCGGTATGAATTGCGCGTGGACGGCCAGCGCGTCCTGGCCGGCACGCACGAGGACTGGGCCCGCTACGAAGTGATCGCCAGCGGACCTTCCTGGGACCAAGCCGAGAAGCTGCGTCAAAAGATCGTCGAGAAAAACGCCCGCTGGACCGCCTGGTGGCAGGAACAGCGTGCCCGCGGCCTTGACCACCTCGGGGAACCGCCGGCGGAGGTTCGTAACCTGGAAAAGGAAATTGCCACGTTGAGGCGGCCGACCCAGCGCACTTACGAGGTGGTCCGCGTCGGCGACGTGCCGGCGGCGACCAACCAGTCCGCCGGCGCTCAGCACTAAGCTGAGGCGCTGCAATTCGGACGCCGCGGTTTGGGGAACGCCCGCCGTCGGCGGGGGTGTCCGGCGGCGGGCCGAACAAGCCCCTGCCAGCCGGTCGGCCGGCCACGGCTGCCCGCCTGTGGACAGGCTGGGGCGAGTGAGCTTGGTTCTGGCTGCGGACTTGTGGTCTTGTCGGCTGGGTACGGCGATGCCGCCGCAGCAAATCGGGTAATCTCCCCCATCTGGCGGCCTTGCAAAACCGGGGTTGTGGGCGTACTGGTGCGCTATCCACTTCCCAACTCGGGTCTAGCCATGAAGCCGGTTTTCAGCGTTCCGAAGCCGCCCCGGCCGGCGGGCCGGGGCAAAGCGTTTACCTTGATCGAACTGCTGGTGGTCATCGCCATCATCGCCATCCTGGCGGCGCTGTTGTTGCCGGCGCTGGCCAACGCCAAAGAAAAGGCGCGGCGCCTCAAATGCCTGAGCAACCTGCGCCAGATCACGATCCCTTTCAAAATGGCCGTGGACGACGACTCCGGCCGGCTCGGCTACTATTGGCCTGCGGGGCCTCCCGCGGTCCCGTATCCATACTGGAATGAAGGCTCCGCCGTGCGGGACTGGGGCATCAATCATTGGGGCAAGACCAACGAAGGCTGGATTTGTCCGACGGCCCCCGAGGTATTGCGGCGCCCAGGGACTACGCCGGCGCTGGCAGTGGGGCCGGGCCCCATCTACGCCGGCACGGTTCGCTCCGCCTGGCAAACCTTCGCTCCGGGTGGTGGGTGGTGGTGGTGGTGGGATAATCGGCCTTGGACCGGCCCGCCTCAACATCGGGCCGGCAGTTACGCCCAGAACAACTGGCTCGGCGGCTGGGGGTGGTGGGGGTGGCGGGGTGGTCCCGCGTGGGGCCCGGGCGGACCGAACTATCCGTTCGGGCATGAAGGCGAGATCGACTTCCCGTCGCAAACGCCGCTTTTCGCGGATGGCGTCACGTTCTGGTGGGCCTGGCCCCGCGCCACCGATCTGCCGGCGGCGAACCTTGAAACCGGCCAAAGCCAGGGTGGTGCCTACTATCCTGGCATGAACCTGCTGACCATTCCCCGCCACGGGCCAGGCGCCGGTCGGGCCTCCACGAATCATCCGCCCAACGCGCCGCTGCCGGGGGCGATCAACGTCTCGTTTTACGATGGCCACGTGGAACTGGTCCGGCTGGAGCGGCTGTGGTCGTTGTCCTGGCACAAGAACTACAAGCCGCCGGTCAAACGGCCGGGTTTGCGATGAGTCGTGATTCCGACGCACGCCCGCTGAAACCGGGATCACCCGCCGCAGCGTAGCGGCGCAGGGTCGCGGTTGCGGGTAGGGTGGTGGCGGGGAGGTGAGGGTGCGGCGCTTCGTTCGCCCGCATGGCACAAAAAATGTCGCAATTGCGACACAAAAGTGGCTGGTCCGCGCCACGCCATGCGCCGTTCACCCGCAGCTTTCCAGCGCGTCGGTAAAGATTGGCGGGCGAACCGTTACCGCAGATTTGCAGTTCATCTGGGACGCCGCCGGCGGTAAGCTGGGGGCGGTATGGAGTCGAAGCCGACCCTGTTGATCGTGGATGACGAGAAGCCGACGCGCGACGGATTGCGCGCCGCGCTCGAAGATCGTTTCGATGTTTACGTGGCCGAAGACGCCGCCACTGCCATGTCGTTGCTGGAAAAAGAGCATTTCGACGTGGTGCTCACCGACTTTCGCCTGCCGAAGGAAAACGGCATGGCGCTCATTGGCCGGATCAAGTCGCTGACCAAGCCACCGGTCTGCATCCTGATGACCGCCTACGGCTCGGAGGAACTGGCGGTGGACGCCATGAAGCGTGGCGCGGACGACTACATCGCCAAAGGCCGGCTCCAGATCGACGAACTGGAGATGCGCATTGCCCGCTCGCTGCGCACGCAGGCCCTCGAGGTCGAGAATGTGAACCTCCGGGAGCAACTCGACGAACGCTTCGGGCTGGAGCACATCGTCGGCCGCTCCCAGGCGATGGTCGAGGTCTTTGAGGTGGTGAAGCAGGTGGCGCCCACGCCGGCCACGGTGTTGATCCAAGGCGAGAGCGGCACGGGCAAGGAACTCATCGCCAAGGCGCTGCACCAGCTCAGCCCGCGCGCCCGCCAGCCTTTGGTGACCGTACATTGCGCCGCGCTGCCGTCCGCGTTGTTGGAGAGCGAGTTGTTCGGGCACGAAAAAGGCGCGTTCACGGGCGCGCACGAGCGACGGATCGGCCGTTTCGAGCAGGCCGACGGCGGGACGCTGTTCCTGGATGAGATCGGCGAAATCGACGCCAGCACGCAGGTCAAATTGCTGCGGGTGCTGGGCGAGCGCTCGTTCGAGCGGGTGGGGTCGAACAAGACGATTTCCGTGGACGTGCGCTTGATCGCGGCAACCAACAAAAACTTGGCGGAACAGGTGCGGGCGGGGCAGTTTCGCGAAGACCTGTTCTTCCGGCTGCGCGTGGTGGAGCTGTGGCTGCCGCCGTTGCGCGAGCGACCGGGCGACGTGCCTTTGCTGGCCCTGCACTTCCTGAAGGAAATCGCCACCGAATACGGCCGGAGCGTGACCGACTTCACCCTCGATGCCATGCAGGCGTTGGTGAACTACTCGTGGCCGGCGAACGTGCGCGAGTTGCGGAACGCGGTGGAAGGCGCGGTGGCGCTCTGCAAGGGCGACAAGGTCACGCTGCGGGATCTGCCGCCGAACGTGCGCGGCCAGGGCGGCGGGCTGGCGTCGCCCGGCGCGCGGAGCGTGGTCGAGCAAGGCCAGTTGACCCTCCAGGAAGCGGAGAAACAGCTCATCATTCGCGCCTTGCAGGAAACCAAGGGCAACCGCACTCTCGCGGCGAAAAAAATCGGCATCAGCCGGCGCACCTTGCACCGCAAGCTGCACGAGTACCACCTTGAGGGGTTTTGACCCCCGGTGGGCGCGGCGGCAGGACCGGGCACGGCGGCACGTTTTGAAGCCGTTCAGATGGCATGCGTTTACCTCCCGCACAGGAAGTCATTCATTGGCTCGAAGTTGGCCAGGGTTCCCGCGCCCTGCGCAATCTGGTCGGCCTTTTGTTCCTCGTCGCCCTGACCTTCTGGTACGATTTCTACCAGTTCAGGAACTTCTCGACCGCGGAGGCGATGGAAGCCGCCCAGCTCGCGCGCAACCTGGCGCGGGGCGAGGGCTTCACCACGCAGGTGGTCCGACCGCTGGCCCTCCAGTTGGTGGAAGACACCGTGGGCGTCAACGCCCGCCTGTCCAAAAAGGCGCCGCCCGATCTGTTCAACCCGCCCGCCTATCCGGTGCTTCTGGCCGGCTGGATGAAGCTGATGCCCTTCGAGTACCGGATCGATCCCGACAAGTTTTTCTGGCAGTACCAGCCAGAGTTGCTGATCGCGGTGCTCAACCAAATCCTGTTCTTCTTCACGGCCTGGCTTTTGTACCGGCTCGCGAAACGCCTGATCAGCGGGGAAATGGGCGTCTTGCTCGCGGTCTTGCTGTTGACCTCCGAGCTGCTGTGGCGCTTCAGCATGTCGGGTCTGTCCACGATGCTGCTGCTGGCGATCGTGACCGGGCTGCTGTGGGTGTTGGTGCTGCTCGAAGAGGGGGCGCGCACGGAGACGCGGCGGACGGGCTGGTTTGTGCGTTGGGGGGCGCTGGCGGGCCTGTTGCTGGGGCTGGCCGCGCTTACCCGCTACGCCACCCTCGCGTTGATCGCGCCGGTGACGCTCTACTACGCGTTCTTTTTGGGGCGCCGCGCCACGGTGGTTCTGGCGATGACCTGGCTGACCTGCGCCGCCGTGGTCACGCCGTGGCTGGTCCGCAATTACCAGCTCAGCGGCACGCTGTTCGGCACCCCCGGCTATGCGATTTACGAACAAACGCTGCGTTTCCCCGGCACCCGCCTCGAACGCACCGCCAAGCCGGACCTGACGGTCGTCCAGAACTTCGACTTCATCCGCAAGGCCGGCGAGGGCTTTCGGATTCTCGCCTCCGACGACATCTTGCGCCTGGGCGGAAGCTGGATCGGTGCGTTCTGCCTGGTGGGCCTGCTGGGCCAGTATCGCAGCCCGGCCCTGAACCGCCTCCGAGTTTTTCTGTTGTTGAGTCTGGTCACCCTCGGCGTCACCCAGAGTCTTGGCCGGACGCACCTCAGCACCGATTCTCCGATCGTCAACACCGAGAACCTGCTGGTCCTGCTGACGCCGGGCGTATTTTTGGTGGGTGTGGCGTTTTATTCCTGGCTGCTGGAACGGCTGGACCTGCCGTTTCACGAATTCCGGCACGTCGTCAGCACCGTCGTGGCCGTGGGGGCCGCCGCGCCGCTGCTGGCCGGCTTTCTGCCGCCGCGGACGGTGCCCATCGTCTATCCGCCGTATTACCCGCCGCATTTACAGGAAGCGTCGCAATATCTCGATCGCGACGAACTGCTGATGACCGACATGCCGTGGGCCACCGCCTGGTACGGCGACCGCCGGTCCGTCTGGATCCCGCTCGATTACGAGAAATCGTTCTTCGCGATCAATGACGACCAGCAGGTCGTTTCCGCCTTGCTGCTCAGCCCGCTGAGCACGGACGCCCAGTTCCGCCGCCAAATCCTGCAGGACCGCGATTACGAGTGGTCGCGCCTGGCGGTGGAAGTGCTGGTCCGCAACAACGCGCCGTCCGGCTTCCCGTTGACGAAGGCCTGGAAGCGCGGCGGGCCGGACTATCTCTTCCTGTGCGACCGCGAGCGCTGGAACGAGCCGCGCCGGGACGAGGAAGACGCCGCCCCGGCGGAGCCGACCGCCAAGGAATCCAGCCAGTGATCCGCTTGCCAGCCGGAGCGGGGTCGGGCTTACTTGCCGGGCTTGCCCGGCTGGGGCAGCCGCCTTGCGTCGCCGATGAATCCTGATCTGCTCGCCAAAGCCAAGTCGCTCGGTTTTTCCGACCGGCAAATCGCCCATTTGACCGGCCAGTCCGAAGCGGCCATCCGGGCGTTGCGCAAGCAACTGGGCCTGGTGCCCAGCTATCGGCTCGTGGACACGTGCGCGGCCGAATTCGAAGCCTACACGCCTTACTATTACTCGACTTACGACCGCGGCGACGACGAGGTGAAGCCGTCGGACCGGAAGAAGGTGATGATCCTGGGCGGGGGGCCGAACCGCATTGGTCAGGGTATCGAGTTCGACTATTGCTGCGTGCACGCGGCCTTCGCCCTCAAGGAGGAAGGTTTCGAGACCCTCATGGTGAACTCGAATCCGGAGACGGTTTCGACCGACTACGACACCAGCGACCGCCTGTATTTCGAACCGCTCACGCTCGAGGACGTGCTGAACATTTACGAGCGCGAGCGCTGCTGGGGCGCCATCGCCCAGTTCGGCGGCCAGACGCCGTTGAACCTCGCGCTGGGCCTCCAGGCCAACGGCGTGAACGTGCTGGGGACCACGCCGCAGAGCATCGAAATCGCCGAGGACCGCGAGTTGTTCGCGGCCATGCTGCGCAAGCTCGACATTCCCCAGCCGGCCAACGGCATTGCCACCAATGAACACGAGGCGCTCGCGGTGGCGAAGCGGCTCGGCTATCCGGTGCTGGTGCGCCCGTCGTTTGTGCTGGGCGGCCGGGCGATGCAGATCGTTTTTTCCGACGCCGAACTCCAGCACTACATGCGCTTCGCGGTCGAGGTTTCCCGCAAACGGCCCGTGTTGGTGGACAAGTTCCTGGAGGACGCCACCGAGGTGGACGTAGATTGTATCGCCGACGTGGGCCTGACCGCGGAACCCGGCGCCGACCACGTCGTCATCGGCGGCATCCTGGAACATGTCGAATTCGCCGGCGTCCATTCCGGCGACGCCGCGATGGTGCTCCCGGCGCATACTCTGTCCTACAACGTCATTCGCACCATCCGGGAATACACGCACGCGATGGCCCGCGAACTGCGGGTCGTGGGGCTGATGAACGTCCAGTACGCCGTCAAAGGCGAGACCGTGTACGTGCTGGAGGTCAACCCCCGCGCCTCGCGGACCGTGCCGTTCGTGAGCAAGGCCATCGGCGTACCGCTGGCGAAACTTGCCGCCAAGGTCATGTGTGGCCGCCGCCTGGCCGAACTCGGTTTCACCCAGGAAATCTGGCCGGATTATTGGGCGGTGAAGGAATCCGTCTTTCCGTTCAACCGTTTCCACGGCCAGGACATCATCCTCTCGCCCGAAATGCGCTCCACCGGCGAGGTGATGGGTTTGGACGCCGACCTGGGGGTGGCTTACGCCAAGTCGCAACTGGCCGCCGGCAGTCCGCCGCCGCCGGGCGGCAAGGTGTTCATCAGCGTCAGCGATGCGCACAAGCCGCAAGTGGCCGAACTGGCGCGGCTCTTCGTGCAACTGGGCTTCGAATTGGTTTCAACTGGCGGCACTGCAAAGGTCCTCGAAGAGGCGGGCCTCAAGGTGCAGCGCATCTTCAAACTCCAGGAAGGCCGGCCCAACGCCCCCGACCTCCTCA
>JAKCAB010000086.1 GCA_021839785.1 bacterium
GCGATCGACCTCGCCTACGCCGCGCGGAACTATTTTACCCCGCCGAAGCGCATCTTTTTGCTGGGCGAAATCATCCACAATCCCGAGGTGAACGATCAAATTCGCGGCATGGGCATCGTGAGCATTTCGCCCCGCCCCACGGCGGCGGAGCTCGACCGGGTGAGCGCCGAGGACGTGGTCATCATTCCCGCCTTTGGCACCGAGGTGGCCACCCGCCGGGCGCTCGAGGCCAAAGGGTGCATCCTGGTGGATACGACGTGTGGCGACGTGATGAGCGTCTGGAAGCGCGTCCGCCAGTACTCGAAGGAGACCGTCACCAGCATCATCCACGGCAAGGCCAAGCACGAGGAAACCAAGGCCACGACTTCGCAGGCGACCGCCTACGGCGCGGGGCATTATCTGGTGGTGTTCACGCTCGAGGAGACGGACTACGTCTGCGACTACATCCGGCGCGGCGGCGACAAGGCGGCGTTCCTGGACAAGTTCAAAGGCGCGTACTCGCCCGGCTTCGACCCGGACCTGCACCTGCGGGCGGTGGGCGTGGCGAACCAGACCACCATGCTCCGCGGCGAAACCGAGGAGGTGCAGCGCCGCATCCGGGCGGCCATGCTGGAGCGTTACGGCGAGGCGGAATTGGCCCAGCATTTCCGATTCTTCGACACGATTTGCGGGGCCACGCAGGACCGGCAGGACGCGTTGCAGAAGCTGTTGCGCGAGCCGATGAGTCTGCTGCTGGTGATCGGCGGCTACAATTCCTCGAACACGTCGCACCTCGCCGAAATGGGCGAGAAACTGCTGCCGACTTACTTCATCAAGAACGCGTCGAAAATGGTGTCGGCCTCGCTGATCCGGCATTGGGACCAACACCAGGGCCGCGAGTTGGAGACCGCCAACTGGCTGCCCGCCGACGACGTGACCGTGGGCATCACCGCCGGCGCGTCCTGCCCGAACAACTTGATCGAAGACACGATCCAGCGGCTCTTCGAATTGCGCGGACTTTCGGTGCAGGAGTTTCTGGCCCGCTGACCGGCTTGCCTCCGGTCTCCCGTCATGGCGTGTTCCCGCGAAGAGCTTGAACGCCGCGAGCGTCAATGGCTCGCGCCGTACGCCCAGTTGAGCGCCGACACGCGCGGACGTGAGCACCCCGAGCCGCCGCCCGAGTGGCGCACGCATTACCAGCGGGACCGCGACCGCATCATCCACTCGCGCGCCTTCCGCCGCCTCGAATACAAGACCCAGGTCTTCCTGAACGGCACCGGCGATCACCTGCGCACGCGGCTCACGCACACGATGGAAGTGGCGGCCATCGCCCGGAACATCGCCCGCGCGCTCCGCCTGAACGAAGACCTGGCGGAAGCCATCGCGCTCGCGCACGACCTCGGGCATTCGCCGTTCGGCCACAGTGGCGAGGCGGTGTTGAACCGCCTGATGCGCCGGCACGGCGGCTTCGAGCACAACCGCCACAGCCTCCGCCTCGTCGAGTTACTCGAACAGAAATACCCCGGCTTTCCCGGCTTGAACCTGAGCTGGGAAGTCCGCGAGGGCCTCGCCAAGCACCGCACCAGCTACGACCACCCGGGCCGCAAAGCCGGCTTCCCGGCCCGCCACAGTTCGCTCGAAGCGCAAATCGCGAACCTCGCCGACGAAATCGCTTATTACAGCCATGACCTCGACGACGGCCTGGATGCCGGGTTGTTGTCCGAGAAAAAGCTGATGCGCGAAGTGCGTGTCTGGCGGCAGGCCGCGCGGCAGGTTCAGCGCGAGCATGGCGAGTTGGCGGACGAATGCCGGCAGTATTTCACCATCCGGTGCCTCATCGACCACCAAGTCCACGACGTGGTGGAGCACACCGAAGCGCGATTGCGCGCGGCCAGCGTCAAGTCCGCCGACGAGGTGCGATTGCAGCCGCGGGCGCTGGTCGGTTACAGTGTCAGGCGCCGCGAATCGAACCTGGAACTCCGCGATTACCTTTACCGGAACCTTTACTACAATCCCGCGGTCCGCGATCCGAACGCCCGCGCCGGCCGGATGCTGGAGCAACTTTTTCGGCACTGCCTGGCGCAGCCCGAAGCGATGGGGGAGCAAGCGCGCCGGCGAATTGCCGCGGACGGCCTGCACCGCGCGGTCTGCGATTACCTCGCGGGAATGACCGACCGGTACGCGATGCAGGAGCACCAGCGCTTGATCGGCGGGGAGGCCTGAACGCCCGACGCCTCGCCTGGCTTCCTTCAAGGCGCCGTTTCAGACGGCAAAATCCGAACTCCTGGCCGCCTTCGTCGAAAGCACCTTCGCCGCCGTCAACCGCTTCTTTGGAGCGCGGGAGTCCATCCCGCCGAGGCTACGTGCAATGGCGCCTTCGCCCCGCCGTCAACCGCCCAGCGAGGCCGGGTCGCTCACGTCGCCCTTGTTGAAATCGACGTAGGCTTCGGTCAGGTCGGCGGCGTAAATGACGGCATCCGCCTTGCCCAGGTTAAGCCGGATGTGGAGGTCGAATTCCTTATCCGCGACGGCGGCGCAGAGCGCCTTGAAGGTCGCCGATGTGGGCTGGCCGCGGCGCAGGCTCC
>JAKCAB010000404.1 GCA_021839785.1 bacterium
AGCGGTGGGCTTCGACCGTGTCATCGTCGAATGCCATCCGACGCTGGTCGGCCGGCGAACACTCGCATTCCAGGACTCGCTCGCCACCCAGGCAGCGGCGGCGAACCGCGTCACCCCGGCCCTCGAAGTGGCGATGGGATTGGAGACCGCCCACCCCGGCGTGCTGGCGCGACTGAACAAGCGCCTGACGCTGGACGGCTTCCGCCGCGCGGCGGACTTCCTGCGCGAACACGGTCTGGCCTTGCGCGTCTTCATCCTGGTCAAGCCGCCCTTCCTGAGCGAACCCGAAGCCCTGGAATGGGCCTGCCGCTCGCTGGACTTCGCGTTCGACGGCGGCGCTTCGGTCGCTGTTTTGATCCCGCCCCGCCCCGGCAATGGCGCGCTCGAAGCGCTGGCGGCGGCCGGCGATTTCGCGCCGCCCAAATTCGCGACCCTGGAGGCCGCGCTCGCTTACGGCGTTGGTTTGCGGCGCGGACGCGTTTTCGCCGATCTGTGGGACCTGGAACGGTTCGCCGATTGCCCGGCCTGTTTCGCCGCGCGCCAGGAACGGCTGGTACGCACCAACCACGAACAAATCGTACAGGCTGGCCCAGCTTGCCCGGTTTGTGGCAGCGCACAACCAGCGGCCTTGTGAGCGCAGCCAACTGATCCCATGCCTGCGGATTTCGACCTCGCCATTGTTGGCTCCGGTTTCGCCGGGGCCTTGACCGGCATGATCGCCCGGCGTCTGGGGCGCTCGGTTTTGATGCTCGAACGCGGGCGGCACCCGCAGTTCGCGATCGGCGAATCCTCCACGCCGCTGGCGAACGTGCTTTGGGCGGAGTTGACCCGTCGCTACGACCTGCCGACGCTGGCGCCTTTGGCCAAACACGGTCCGTGGCGGCACGCGCATCCGGAGATCGCCTGCGGGCTGAAACGAGGGTTCAGCTTTTTCCATCACCGGTTCGGCGAGGCGTTCGCCGACAATGCCGCGCGCGACCGTCAGTTGCTCGTGGCGGCCAGCACCCACGACGATGAGGCGGACACGCACTGGTACCGACCCGACTTCGACGCGTTCCTGGTGGACGAAGCCCGCCGGCTCGGCGTCGAGTACCTGGACGAAACCACGCTGGACGCGCCGGACTTTGTGGGCGGCCTCGTCGCCTTGACCGGCCAGCGTCACAGCCAGCAAGTGAAAGCCACGGCGCGGTTCGTGGTGGATGCGTCGGGGCCGCGCGGTTTTCTGTTTCGCGGGCTGGGTTTGCCGGAAGGCCGATTTAACACTGTCCCACCCACGCAAGGGTTGTACACGCACTTTGCGGACGTTGCCCGGTTTGGCGATCTGCTCGCGGCGGGAAACGGGTCGGGTGGCGAACTGCGAGACACCCCGCCGTTCCCGGTGGACGACGCGGCGCTGCATCACGTTTTCGACGGCGGCTGGATCTGGGTGTTGCGGTTCAGCAACGGCCTGACCAGCGCCGGCGTGGCCGCCCGCGACGACGTAGCGTCTGATCTGCGCTTCGCCGAAGGAGCCCCGGCCTGGGAGCGGTTGCTGACGAGGCTGCCGTCGGTGCGCGCCCAGTTCGAGCCGGCGCGGGCCACGCGGTCGTTCGTGCACGCGCCGCGGCTGCCGTTTCTTTGCGACGTGGTGAGCGGGCCGAACTGGGCCCTGCTGCCGTACGCGACGGGCTTCATCGATCCGCTGCTCTCGACCGGTTTTCCGCTCACGCTGTTCGGCATCGGCCGGTTGGCGGCGGCGCTCGAACGTGGCCTGGGCACGCCGGCGTTCCGGGAAGACTTGGACGAGTACGGCCGCCAGACGCGGGCCGACCTGCTCGCCGCGGAACGGTTGGTGGGTGGTTTGTACGCCGCGATGGCTGCCCCGCCGTCCTTCACTGCGCTGGCGCTGTTGTACTTTGCAGCCGCGAGTTTCAGCGAGGTGACCCGCCGACTCGGCCGGCCGCACCTCGCGCCCGGTTTCCTGCTGCACCGACACCCGCAGTTCGGCCCCGCGGTCGCGCGCTGCTGCGCCCTGGCCCGGAGCTTCCGCACCGCCGGCGGTTTCGGCGCCGCGCAACGGGAGGAGCTTCTCGCCGCGGTGCGATCCGCCATCGAGCCGTTTAACTTGATGCGCCTGGGCGATCTCAGCCGGCGGAATTGGTACCCGGTCAGGCCGGAGGATTTCCTGGCCGCCGCCCCGCGACTGAACCCGCCCGCTGTCGCCGGGCCGACACCGCCAGCCGTGACGCCGGCCTGAATCGCACCCGCCTGCGCGGGACAAAAAAGGGCGATAGAAAGTCAAGAAACGCCAAGCTTCGGCCGCGCCGGTGCCTACACTCGGCCTTTACATGGCGGCGACGTTTTGCGAACCGAAGCAGGGTGCCATTGTGCGGACCTTGCGCCGGTGCCTGCTTTTTTCGGGGTCGCCCACGGCCTTGTTGGAGCGGGTGGCGGCAATCACGGTGGCGAAGAACCTCCGGGCGGGCGAATACGTTTTTCACGAAGGTTCGCCGGTCCATGGCATTTACGTGGTTCTGCGGGGGGCGATCAAAGTCAACCGCGTCAACCCCCTCGGCC
>JAKCAB010000601.1:0-2163 GCA_021839785.1 bacterium
CAGTCCAGCGCCGTTACGTAGCTGCGGTCGATGACGCCGTAAAAACCGGACCGCGACCGCGGTTTGGCCGGGCCCTGGCCACCGTTCACGTGCAACAACCGCGCACTCATCATCGGCGTGAGCGTGAAGGAAACCAGCAAGCTCACCAGCACCGCCACCGCGGCGGTCAGGCCGAATTGGTACAGGAAACGGCCGGAGACGCTGGACATGAAGGACACCGGCACAAAGATCACCACCAGACTGAAAGTCGTGGCCATGACCGCGAGGCCGATCTCGGCCGTTGCCTGCCTGGCCGCCTGGAACGGTTTGAGTTTCTTCTCCTCGACGAAGCGGAAGATGTTCTCGAGCACCACGATCGCGTCGTCGATCACGATGCCGACCATCAAAACCAGGGCCAGCATGGTCACGCTGTTGAGGGTGAAATCCAGCGCCTTCATCATGCCAAACGTGGCGATGACCGAGGTGGGGATGGCCACCGCCGCGATCACCATCGCCCGCCAGTTGCGCATGAACAGCAGCACCACCAGACACGCCAGGATGCTGCCCACGATGAGGTGACGGTTGATTTCGTGGAGCGCTTCGTAAATGTAACGCGACTGGTCGCGGAGCACCTCCAGCTTCACGTCCGCCGGCAGTTGCGCCTGCACCTCGCGGATGCGGTCCTTCACGCCTTCGATCACGGCCACGGTGTTCGCGCCGGACTGACGGAGCACGTTCAGCGTCACGGTGGGAACGCCGTTGAGCCGGGAAATCGTGCGTTGCTCCTTGGTGCCGTCCTCGGCGTAGCCAATGTCGCGGACGTGTATGGGCATGCCATTGCGCGTGGCAATGACGAGGTCGTTGAAGCCCTGCAAGTCGGTCAAGCGGCCCATCGTGCGCAACGATTGCTCCTTGAGGGTGCCCGTGATGTTGCCGCCGGGAATGTTCGCGTTCTGGCGGTCGATGGCGTCGCGCACCGCCGTGATGGGAAGCTGGTACGCCGCCAGGCGGTCGGCATCCACCCAGACATTGATGGCGCGTTCGAGGCCGCCGCCCAGATCCACCTCACCCACTCCGGGCGCGCGTTCGAGGTACACCTTCACCGTTTTGTCGGCGATCTCGGTGAGTTCGCGCGGCGAACGATCGCCCGTGACGGCCAGTGTCAGGACGGGGGACAAATCCGGGTCCGCCTTGCTGATGATCGGCGGATCGGCGTCGCGCGGGAGCTGGCGCAGCACGGTGGCGACGCGGTCGCGCACGTCCTGCGTGGCGGCTTCGATGTCGCGGTACAATTCGAACGTGACGATGACGAGCGACAGCCCCGCGCCGTTGATCGACCGCAGCTCCTTGATACCTTCGATGGTGTTGACGGCTTCCTCGATCGGCTGCGAAACCTGCGATTCCACCTCGGCCGGCGAGGCGCCGGGCAGGCTGGTGCTCACGCGCACCACCGGCAGGTCCACCTCGGGGAAGCGATCGATGCCCAGATGGAGATAACTGGCCACGCCCACCACCACCAATGCCAGGATCAGCATCGAGGCAAAGACCGGCCGGCGAATGCAGATTTCCGCGAGCTTTTGCATGGTGGGTTCAGTGGAAAAAGCGCTTCCTGCCCGGCTCAGGGCGCCGACGCGGTTCTGGATGTGCCGGCGGGCGCGCCGGCGGCTTCGATCACCTTGACGGCTTGGCCGGTCTGGAGATTGCCCGGTTCGAGCACCACGGGAGTGCCGGCATCCAGGCCCGACACGATTTCCACCCAATCTGGACCGCGCCGGCCGGTCTCGACCACCCGCTCGACGGCCTTGTTGTCGCGGACCAACACCACCTTTTCGAGGCCGGCGAACAACACCAGCGCCTCGCTGGGCACGGCGATGCCGCGGTCGGTGGTGGCCACGATCACCTCGGCCCGGATGAACGCCCCGGCGCGCAGCGAGCCGTCGTTGGGCACGTCGGCTTCCGCGACCAACACGCGGCTCTGTTCGGTCAAGGCCGGGCTGAGCCGCGTGAGCGTGGCTTGGTGCTGGTGGGTGCCGCCTTCCACCGTAAAACGCACAGTCTGGCCGGCGCGTAATTCCACGGCCTGGCGCTCCGGCACTTCGAGCCGGAGACGCAGCGGCGAGGTCTTGACCAGACGAACCACCGGCGAGCCCGCGGCCAGATACTCGCCCAGATTGGCCACGCGCG
>JAKCAB010000601.1:2173-13038 GCA_021839785.1 bacterium
AGTTGCTGGCGGGCAAGGTCCAGCTCGGCGCGCCTTTGGGCGAGCGCCGCCTGTCGGGTGCGGGCGTCATCGAGCGCCGTCTGGTAACGGCTTTGCGCCACCTTGAACGCCGCCTCCACAGTGTCTTGCTCAGACGAGGAACTGATGCCTTGCCGTGCAAGTTCCAGGATGCGCTCGCGGTTCTTGGTGGCCTCCTCGAGCACCGCCTTGGCCTGGCGCACCGGACTGGTTTCCTCGATCGGTATGCGGTCATTGGCGCCTTCAAGCGGCAAACCCAGCGCCGCGCGGGTCTGTGCCAGGGCGGCCTCGGCTTGTTGCACGCCCAATTCGTAATCGCGGGCCTCGACCTGCGCCACCACGGCCCCCGCCTTGACCACGCTTCCGAGATCGACGGCGAGCGATTGCAGCCGGCCCGCCACCTTCACGCTGAGCGTGGTTTGTTCGTAAGCGAGGAGCGCACCCGTCGCGGCAACGACGCGTTCCATCGGGCGCTCGGCGGCCACCGCGGTGCGCACCTCGCGCGGTGGAGCCGTCGGCCTTGAGCCGTCCGCGGCATCCCGGCGCGAACAGCCGCCGGCCAGGGCGGTGGTCAGCAGAGCGAGACCGGCGAAGCGGAACGCAGCGGCGTGCATCTCTGCGAGGCTACGGCGCGCCCGGCAGCAGGGAAGCGAAAAAGATGGGCGCGCTTGCGGAACAATCTGGCGGTTGGCGGGATGCGCAAACGATTCGATGAGCTTCCAGGCGGGCCTGGTTTGGCAGAATGGCGGTGTGATGATCCGTGGGCTACACTGCCCGCGCCAAAAACCAAACTATGTCTCAAAAAATCGGATTTGTGGGAGTCGGTCGCATGGGCGCCAACCTGGCCCGCCGGCTCAAAGACTGCGGCGAAATGGTCGCAGTCGTTCACGACACGCAGCGCGACGCAGCCAGCAACCTCGCCCAGGAACTGGGCTGCCACGCGGCAGCAACGCTGGCCGAAGTGACCGCGGTGGCGGAGGTAATCTTCACGGTGGTGACGGATGACGCGGCGATGCGCCGCATCTTCGCGCCGCCTTCGCAAAGCGACAGCCTGTTGCGGGCCGCGCGCGGCAAGCTGTTTGTGAATTGCGCGACCCTTACGCCCGCCGTCCATATCGAGGTCGAGCGCGCAGCGCGGCGGGTGGGCGCGGCGACCCTGGAAGCGTGCATGGCGTCGAGCATTCCACAGGCGCGGGAAGGCAAGCTGTACCTGATGTGCGGCGGCGACCCGGCCACGTTCGAACGCGTGCGTCCGCTGCTCGAAAGGCTCAGCGCTTCGCTGCGTTTCATCGGCCAGACTGGCCAGGCCGCCACGGTGAAGGCGCTGGTCAACATGGTCATGAACATCAACACCGCCGCGCTTGCCGAAGGTCTGGCCCTGGCCGACGCCTGCAAGCTCGATTTGGCGCTGGTCCGCGAAGTGTTTGCCCAGACGGGCGCGGCGTCGCAGGTGCTCAAAACCGACGGCGAAGACATGCAGCACCGCGAGCACTCGTGTTTCTTTTCGGCCGAGCACGCGGCCAAGGACTCGGGCATCGCGCTCCAGCTCGCGTTGGACCAAGGCCTGCAACTTCCCTTGGCGGCCGCGACCGCGCGCCAGTACCGGCGGATGGTGCGCGAAGGTTTGGGTCAACTCGACAAATCCGGCATCGCAGAGTTGACCTTCAAAGGCCGGCACAAGCCACGCGCGAAATAACCTGGTTGCTTGGCCGGGTGCGGTTTCTCCGGGCGCCACGGAAACCGACGCGGACAGCGCGCCAGCCCTAATTGGCGTGCCTTGAACCGCGCAGGTCCCTGCGAGACCCTCTCGTTTTTCTCCGCGTGGCTGACCTGGCTAATGTTTCTTCATCGTCAACCCGATGCCGGAGTCGCGCAGGTTGACGAATAAGGTCTCCCATTTCGGGTTAGTCGTGATTGCCTTGACGTAGCGCGGGTCGGCCTGCCGCGCGCTCATGTTGTGCGCTACCACCAAGCCGCCGGGCCGCACGAGCGGCAGGAGTTTCTCCAGGTAATCGAGATACCCCTCCTTGTCGGCATCCAGGAACAGCAGGTCGATGGTTTCTGTCAGCTTGGGCACTTCCACGTGGGCGTCGCCCTCCACCAACTTGATGAGGTCCTCGACCCCCGCGCGCTTGAAGTTCTCGCGCGCGAGTTGGGCGCGCCCGGCATCGATCTCGAAAGTGGTGAGGTGCCCGCCCGTCGTTCGCAGCGCGAGCGCGATCCAAGTGGCCGAATAACCGTGCGATGTGCCCACCTCAACGACGTTTTTGGCGCCGGAGGCTTCGACCAACATTCGGAGAAACCGGCCGTCATCGCGGGGCACGCTCATCATGCCGCGCGAACGGCCGTTCATTTCGTCCAGGACGGCGAGCAGCTTCTTCTCCGTCTCGTCTTTGGCCAGCGGTGCGGAGTCGAAATCCGCGCTCGAACTCTGGCCACCAAATCCACGGCCTGGACCGCCGCGGCCACCCGGCCCGCCGATGCCGGGAGGGCGAAGCTCGTCACCGCTGAGTTCGCCGTCGGCGTCCTTGTCGAGCTTCTTCAATACGGTTGTCGCATTGGCGATTTCCTCCCGGTCGAGCCGGCCGTCCTGATTGGCATCCAGAGCGGTCACGATCGGGGACATCGGACCGGGGCCGCCGCGGCGGCCGGGTTCCTGGGCCATGACGAGTTCGGCCGACGCACCGAAGGCCAGCAGGCCAAGGATAAGTACTCTGTGCGGTTTCATATCGGATTCCTGTGGTTTGAGGTTTGGTCTATTACTGGTTAAATCACTCCGTTGGCTTCGACGCAACGGAGAAAAGGTGGCGGACGCAGGCAGCGGCGGTTCGCGGGGCGAACTCTTGTTTAAGTAGCCAAAGACAATCTCGACGCGTTTGCCGCATAGCTGCGGCACCTTTTCAGGCCACCGCAATTTCTGCTTCGCGCGAAGACACCCCGCGCGGCCCGGCCCGTTTGACCGTGAGTTTGAGCGTGGCCGCGCTCTTGAGTTTCGCGGCCGGGATGACCGCCCGCAGTTCGCTGGCGCTGACGAAGGTGGTGGCCAGTTCCTCGGTGCCGAGCAGGACTTTGTCGGTCGGGGCAAAGCCGCCGCCGGTCAACGTGACAGTAGTGTCCGCGGCGTTGAGCGCGATCTTGTCCGGCTGGACTCGGCCCAGGATTGGACCGGCGTCGGCGATGCCATCCTTCTTGGTTTCGCCGGGGCGGAACAGGGCGAGGAACACTTCCCGCAATTTCTCGGTGGCCACTTCCGAAAAGAGGCCGGCCAGGAAGGCCAGGGCGCCCATGCCATAAGGGTTCACGGCCTCCTGCGTGTTCGTTCCGGCTCCCATCAGGCCCCCGCGGATCACCAGGTAGATAACCAGCGCCAGCGCCGCGCCGACCGGCGCGCGCGCCGTGTACCACCAGACCCAGCTCCGGATCAAGTTGCGGTTGCCCGCGTAGGCGGCAAAGGAACTCAACGCGTGCAGGCTCCCGCCCAAGGCACCCAACACCACGACCGACCAAACCAGCGAGAGTTCGCGGTTGGCCTTGACCGTTTCTTCGGCGCCCGCCGGTACGACCAGACCGAGAGCGCTCGCCCAAACCGAGCCCAGGCAGGCGATCAGTAAAGGGATGACGGCAAAGAGGTAAAGCCCCAGGATGCGGCGGTTCACTTTGTCCACCGGCTGGTGCAATTCTTCGGGGGAGTTTGGGGCAGGCATGGTTGCATGTGGGTTGGTAGTCGGCAGCCAAGATAGCACGGGAGCGTTTATTCGCCAGCCCGGCGTCTGATGAGGGAAGAGATGAGTCGGAGGAGCAATGCAAAGCAGCGTTGCGCGCCCCGCGGCGTGTGGCACTCTGCCTGCGGGCTTGGAACGTTCTCCGGATTATGTCGCTGATCGCCGTTTATGACACGCGGCCGTACGATCGTGCGGCCTTGGAAACCGCCGCCGCGGGAACAGACCTCGACTGGCGGTTCTGGGAGTTTCGTCTGACGCCGGAAACCGCGGTGTCCGCGCAAGGCGCCCAGGCGGTCTGCGTGTTCGTCAACGACACCGTGGACCGCGCCTGCCTGGAAGTGCTGGCGCGCGCCGGCGTCAAACTGGTGGCGCTGCGCTGCACCGGTTTCAATAACGTGGACCTCGCGGCGGCCAAGGAACTGGGCCTGCAGGTCACGCGGGTGCCGGTGTATTCGCCTTACGCGGTGGCGGAGCACGCGGTGGCGTTGCTGCTCACCTTGAACCGGAGAATCCACCGCGCCTTCAACCGCGTGCGAGAACAGAACTTTTCGCTGAACGGCCTGGTCGGCTTCGATCTTCACGGCAAAACCGCCGGCATCGTTGGCACCGGCAAAATCGGACGGATCGTGGCGCAAATCCTGCGCGGCTTCGGCATGAAGGTGCTGGCCTATGACCCGTTCCCGAATCGCGATTGGGCGCAGCAAAACGACGTCGAGTACGCGGATGCGTCGTCCGTGGCCGGATTGAGCGACGTGCTTTTGTTGCACGTGCCGCTGACGCCGGAGACCCACCATATCATCCGCGCCGAGACGCTGGATTTGATGAAGCCGGGCGCGATCCTCATCAACGTGAGCCGCGGGGCCTTGATCGACACGAAGGCCTTGATCGCGGCGCTCAAGTCCGGCCGGCTCGGCGGCGTGGGCCTTGACGTTTATGAAGAGGAGGAAGGTATTTTCTTTGAGGACCTTTCCGGCCAGGTGTTGCAGGACGACGAGCTGGCGCGGCTGCTGACGTTCCCGAATGTGCTGGTCACCGCGCACCAGGCGTTTCTCACGCGCGAGGCGCTGTCGGACATCGCCCGCACGACGGTGGCGAATCTCAAGGCGCTCGCCAGCGGCCAGCCGTTTGTGGAAGGCTCGGTGTTGACGTGAGCGCCGGAAACCCGAAAGCCGAAACCCGATGGCCGAAAGAAATCCGAAGCCCGAACCCCGAGCCGTCCAGCCGCCGTGCGGGCGGGACTTGCGCCTGTTGTTTCGGCTCTCGCATTTCGGTCTTCGGGCCTAACCCGCATGCTTCCTGACCACAAAACCAAAATCGTCGCCACCATCGGTCCGGCCTCGGATTCGCCGGAGATGCTGGAGCGCCTGATCCGCGCGGGGCTGAACGTCGCCCGCCTCAACTTTTCCCACGGCGACTTTGCGGGCCACGCCGAGCGCGTCACCCGCATCCGCGCCGCGGAACAGGCGGCCGGCCGGCGCGTGACGATCATGGCGGATTTGCCGGGACCCAAGATGCGGGTCGGCAAAATCGATCCCGAGCCGATCCAACTGCGCGCCGGCGAGACCTTCACGCTCACGACGGAGGAGATTGTGGGTAACGCGCAGCGCGTTTCGATGAGCTTCGAGCAGTTGCCGCGGGTGGTGAACACCGGCGACCGGCTCTTCCTCAACGACGGCTTGGTTCAACTCCTGGTGACGAACGTTGCTGGCAACGACGTAATTTGCCGGGTGGCGGTGGGCGGCGAACTCCGTTCCCGCAAAGGACTGAACCTGCCTGGCATCGACCTTGGGATCAGCGCGTTTACCGCGCACGATCGCGCCTGTCTGGAGTTCGCGTTGAAGGCGGGCGTGGATGCGGTGAGCCAGTCATTCGTCGAGACGGCGGTGGATGTCGAAGCCGTGCGGGCGGCGGCGAAGGCGATTGGCCGCGTGCCGTTCGTCATCGCCAAGATCGAACGCGCCGGCGCGCTCCGGCATTTCGACGACATCCTGAGATGCGCGGACGGCATCATGGTGGCACGGGGCGATCTGGGGGTGGAGGTGCCGCTTGAACAGATGGCGATTACGCAGAAACAACTCATCGCCAAAGCCAACCTCGCCGGCAAACCGGTCATCACCGCCACCCAGATGCTCGAGTCGATGGTTAGCAGCCGCCTGCCGACGCGTGCCGAAGCCACCGACGTGGCCAACGCCATTCTCGACGGCACGGATTGCATCATGCTCTCCGGCGAGTCGGCGATGGGCAAATACCCGGAGGAGGCAGTGGCCATGCTGGCGCGGATCGCCGCCGCCACGGAGGCGGGCCGGCCGCAGGCGCGCTTGAACGATTTGCGCGCGCTGTGTCGAGAGCAAAAGCCGGGCACGGCCGCCGCCGCGATCGCTTCGGTGGTGGAACACGCCCTGGAAACCGTGCGCTGCGCGGCGGTGCTGGTGCCGACCCGGACCGGCACGACGGCCCGGATGATCTCGCGGTTCAAGCCCACGGTCTGGATCGCGGCGTTAAGCCATGATCCCGCGGTCTGCCAGGCGCTGGCCTTTTCATACGGCGTGCAAGCCGTGCCGTTGGCGGAGGAGCCGGAAAACTGGCGCGAGTTTGCGACCGCTTGGATGCAAGGGCAGGGGATTGAGGGCGACATCGCGATGCTGGTGGCCGGGCCTTCCACGCGGCATCCGGATGCCAACCACCGGATCGAGTTCATGCGCGTCGGCAACGGCCCGCGTCAGACGCATCCGTGAGTCGAGGCTGGCGCTGGCGGTTGACTTGCCGGTCCGCCGCCGGGCCAATGACCATCGCTCCGCCGCGGGCGCCGCAATGTCCTTGCCAGTGGCGCGACGGTGCCTTCAACTCCTGATCGTCCCTTTGAACCCCAGGAATCCTATGTCCGAGAGAAAGAAATCGCCCGCGCGGTCCTGTGACTTGACGCCCGCCGCCGGGGTCCGCACTGGCCTGACGGTGCCCGAGCTCCAACAGTCGTTTGTGGACAGCCTCTTTTGCGGGCTAGGCCGCGTGCCGATGGCGGCGACGCGCAACGACCTTTACACGGCGCTCGCGTTGACCGTGCGCGACCGCGTGCTCAAACAGGGCGTGCGCACGATGGAGACGTATTGCGAGCAGGACGCGCGCGTGGTCGCGTACCTGTCCGCGGAGTTTCTGCCCGGCCCGCATCTCGCGAGCAATCTGCTGAACCTCGGCATCGCCGACACGATGCGGCAGGCGCTGTCCGAGTTGAGTTGCGATCTGGACGCGTTGCTCGAACAGGAGGAAGAGCCTGGTTTGGGCAATGGCGGTTTGGGCCGGCTCGCCTCGTGTTATCTGGATTCGCTCGCCTCGCTGGAAGTGCCGGCGGTCGGCTACGGCATCCGCTACGAGTTCGGGATTTTCGACCAGACCATCCGCGACGGCTGGCAGGTCGAGATCACGGACAAATGGCTGCGCTTCGGCAATCCGTGGGAGATCGCCCGGCCCGAAGTGGCGCACGATGTCAAGCTCGGTGGGCACACGGTGGCGGGCCACGACGAGCACGGCCGGTATCGCGTGCGGTGGGTGCCGGAGCGCGTGGTGAAGGGCGTGGCCTACGACACGCCGATGCTCGGGTATCGCGTGGGCACCTGCGGCCACATGCGCTTGTGGAAGGCCGAGGCGGTCGAGTCGTTCGATTTCGCCGCGTTCAACCACGGCGATTATTACCGCGCGGTGCAGGATAAGATGGTTTCCGAAAACATCACCAAGGTGCTTTACCCGAACGACGAGGTGCTGGCGGGCAAGACGCTGAGATTGGAGCAACAGTTCTTTTTCGTCTCCTGCTCGTTGCAGGACATGATCCGCGTGCACTGTTTGCTGGGCCGGCGGCTGGACCGCTTCCACGAAAAGTTTGCCATCCAACTCAACGACACCCACCCGGCGATCGCGGTGGCGGAATTCATGCGCCTGCTGGTGGACGAGCATGACCTGGACTGGGATACCGCCTGGCACGTCACCACGCACACGTTCGCGTACACGAATCACACGCTGCTGCCCGAGGCGCTGGAGAAATGGCCGGTCGCGCTGTTCGGCTCCTTGCTGCCGCGACACCTGGAGATCGTTTACGAGATCAACCGGCGTTTCCTGGACGAGGTGCGCGCACGGTTCCCCGGCGACGACGCCCGCGTCGCGCGGCTCTCGCTGATCGACGAATCGGGCGAGCGTTACGTGCGCATGGCCCACCTCGCCGCGGTGGGCAGTCACCGGATCAATGGCGTGGCCCGGCTGCACTCCGAGTTGTTGAAGAACCTCGTCATGCACGACTTCGCCGAGCTGTGGCCGGACAAGTTCTGCAACGTCACCAACGGCGTCACCCCGCGCCGCTTCCTCGCGGTGAGCAATCCGCCGTTGGCCCGGCTCATCACCCGCCACATCGGCGACGGCTGGCTGCGGGACTTGTATCAACTGCGGCGGCTCGAACCGCTGGCCGAGGATGCCGCGTTCCGCCGGGACTGGCGGGCGGTGAAGCTGGCGGCCAAGCGAGGCCTGGCGGCGCTGATCGAGACTCGCGCCGGCGTGAAGGTGGACCCTGCGACGCTCTTCGACATCCAGGCCAAGCGCCTGCACGAATACAAACGGCAACACCTGAACGTGCTCCACATCCTCACGCTCTACCTGCGGCTCAAGCGCGATCCGCAGGCGGACGTGCCGGCGAGGACGTTCATTTTCGGCGGCAAGGCGGCGCCCGGTTATTTCCTGGCCAAGCTGATCATCCGGTTGATCAACGCCGTGGCGGACTTGGTGAACCAAGACCCCGCGGTGCGCGACCGGCTACGGGTGGTGTTTTTCCCGGATTTCAACGTCAAGAACGCCCAGCACATTTATCCGGCTGCAGACCTCTCGGAGCAGATTTCCACCGCCGGCAAGGAAGCCTCCGGCACGGGCAACATGAAGTTCTCGCTCAACGGCGCGCTCACCATCGGCACGCTCGATGGGGCGAACGTGGAAATCCGCGAGGAGGTCGGTCCGGAGAATTTCTTCCTGTTCGGGCTGACCGCCGATGAAGTGCGGCAGCTCAAGTCACGAGGATACTCTCCGCGGGAGCACTATGAGCAAAACCCGACGCTCCGCGAGGTGCTGGACTTCATCGGCTCGGGCGCCTTGGCGGGCGGTGACGCGGGCCTGTTCCGGCCGTTGGTGGACAACTTGCTTTGGGACGATCCCTTCCTGGTCCTTGCCGATTACCAGGCTTACGTGGATTGCCAGGCGCAGGTCAGCGAGCTTTGGCGCGACCCGGAGGCGTGGAGCCGCAAATCCATCCTCAACGTCGCGCGCCTGGGCAAATTTTCCTCGGACCGCTCGATCCGCGATTACTGCGAACTGATCTGGAAGGTGCAGCCGGTGAAGGTCGAAGCCGAGACCTGATCGGTGGGTGCCGTTGCGCGGCCGGCGCAATTCACGGAATCGGCGCCGTTGGGCGTTGCGCGGTTACAGGCCGAACGTCCAGACGAAAAAAAGCATCGCCAGCAGGGCGCCGGCCAGTATTCCCAGCAGGAAACCGCCGATGGCGCCGATCTGCCGGTGCGCCATTTCGGCCTCGCGATGCAGTTCGTTGAGTTGCTCTTGAGTCAGCATGGCAACGTCCGGTGAAGCTGCGCGACCTTACCCCCGTCCGGCCACGCCGTAAAGGCCCGGCCATGCCAACGTATTTCGGCGGGCGCAGCTCAGTTTCTGGTCGCGGCTCAAGGCCGCAAACGCTTTCCAACGGCCAGATCGGCCCGGAACGTTGCCCCGCGGGGAACGGGCAGCGTAGGTGCCACTTGGTACAAAAAATGTCGCAATTGCGACAAAAATTGCTCCACCGGGGATAACGGGTAAGCGCGGGCGACCCGCCCGTTCGGCGACCCGCCGAATCTTGGAACCGCGATGTGGCTGAGCTTTGGGAAAACCGAAGTCCGTGGACCTCTCTGCCGGCGAGATTCCGAAGTGGCTGCGACCGAGACGGTCGCGCGCCAAAACTGGGATGCGCCCTGTTTCGGCCAGCGCGGTCGAGGCGGGTGGGTTTCAAAAAAAGAACCGGAGCGCCCGCGGGTGCTCCGGTTCGGTGCAGTGTCGGCAGTTGGTCCTGCCGGCAAACTCGATGTTCAAGCGCCCATGCCGTCCTCGAACGAACCGGCGGCCACCGGCCAGCAGAGGTTGTCGCGGACGTACGCGATGCCGTTGGCGCTGGTGTAATCCAGGTCCTTGTGGGCGCTCTCGGCTTCCACCACGAGCGGCGCGGTCGGCCGGCCCATGACCTGGCAGTACCGGCTGGGGTAGCCGATCTGGACGAGCAGTTCGGCGTAACGCTGCATGTTGATGTCGCCGCTGGGCAGGTCCACAAACTGCATCGCGCGTTGCGGCCAGTTGCCGTTCATCATGCGCAACGGCATGCCGGGACGGATGACGAAGTTCTTGATGTGCGCCGCGTACACGCGCGGACCCACCTTGAGGAAACGGGTCTCCCAGCTTTCGCCTTCCCAGCAGTGGCTCGGGTCGGCATTTACGCCGAGACACTTGTCGCCGTCGCAAATGCTCACGAGCAGGTTGAAGTCATCCGCGCACATGGCGCCAGTGCCGGGATGGATTTCGTGACAGAGGATGATGCCGCGGGCGTTCGCCTCCTGGCGGATGCGGGCGGTCTTCTTCACGAAACGCTCCTGGCCTTCCTTGATGAGATCGAAGTCCGCGCCGGCCCAGAACCCCCACGGATAACCGCTGGCGACTTCCCAGCCGAACGCCACGCCCCAGAAAGTCGGCAGGATTTTCACGCCCAGTTCGATCGCGAGGTCGAACAGCTTGATCAAGTAATTCTCCGCCCAGGCCTCGATCTTGTCGGGCGACTGCTTGGCCACGTCCGCCGGGATGAACGGCCGGATGCTCGGGCTGCCCGTCCAAGCGGTGGTGTGGACCCAGGTCGGGCAATGGCAGGAAATGCCGTCCAGCGTCAGCCCCGCCTTCGCAAAAGTGTCCTTGATCTCCGAAGCGGATTTGAACAGGGCGCCGCCTTGGAGCATGTAATTGGACGGCTGGGCGCCGGAAGCGCCGGAGCGCTTGGCATAGGCCAGGAAGTCGGCGAGCGATTTGGCGCCGTGCTGGGCGCCTTCGATGGAAGCATGATAAGCG
>JAKCAB010000280.1 GCA_021839785.1 bacterium
CGGCGGCGTGTTCGCCAAACCGAGGTAACGCACTGCCTGTTCCGCCACGCGCCGAAACGCGGGCGCGGCCGCCGCGGCGCCGCTGTGCGCGCCCTGCGGTTCATCCACCGCCACCGCGATGACGATCGCCGGTTGCTCGACCGGCAGGAAGCCGATGAACGACGCGTAAAAACGGTCCGCGGAATAGCCGCGCTGGCCGCGCCTGGCCTTTTGCGCCGTGCCGGTTTTGCCGCCGGCATCGCCGTCGGCCACCGCCGCGGCGGCGCCGGTGCCACCCGGTGCTACAACTCCTCGCAGTGCCTCGCGCATGGATCGCGAGGTGGCGGTGCTGATGACCTGGCGCACCGCCGTGGGGCGCGCCTGCCAGGCCACGCGACCGGTCGCGTCTTCGATGCGCGCCACCAGTAGCGGGTGCAGCAGCCAGCCGCCGTTCACCACCGCACAAAACGCCATCGTCATCTGAAGTTGCGTTGCGGCGATGCCTTGACCGAAGCCGGCGTAAGCCACGGCGACGGCGGCGTGGTTGGTCAAGGCGCCTAGCCAGCCCGGACTCTCGCCCGGCAGCGGAATGCCGGTGCGCTGACCGAAACCAAAGCTGGCAAGGTGGCGATAGAACCGTTCCGGGCCGAGGGCCAGCGCCAGCCTGGCGTGCGCGGTGTTGAGCGACTTGGCGAAGGCGGTCCGCATCGGCAACCAACCAAACGCCAGACCGTGGTCGCTCACGACCGCGCGGCCGAGTCGGAGGCGACCGTTCTCGCAATACACAAGTTGGTCGAGCGTGACCAAGCCTTCCTCCAACGCGCTGGCGAGGGTGAACACCTTGAAAGTCGATCCCGGCTCCACGGCCGCCCAGAGCGGACGGTTCAACCAGGCCTCCTGCGGCGACCGGGCCGGCGATTCGCACTCGAATCCGGGCCAGCACGCCCAGGCGAGGATTTCACCGGTCTGCGGGCGAACGATGAGAATGCTGGCGTTGGTCGGCGAGTGTTCGTTGACGACCTCGGCGAGCGCGTCCTCGGCGATGCGTTGCAGAGTCAGGTCCAACGCCAAAACAACTCGCTGCCCGTCGATGGCCGCCTGGGTGAACCTTCGTCGCGTGGGCAGTTCGCGGCCCGCCGCGTCGCGTTCCGAGATTCGCCGGCCGGGGACGCCGGCGAGGACGGAATCGAGGCCGAGTTCGATGCCGCTGGCGCCGCGCAGTTGAAAGTCGCCATCCGCCGGACTGACCGATCCCAGCACGTGGCAGGCCAGCGTCGCAAAGGGGTAACGTCGCTGCTGGTCGTCGAGCGCGAAAAGCAGGCCGCGACGGAGGCGGGTCAGGCGGTCGGCGGTGGCCCGCGACAGGTTGGCCACGTCGAAGCCGAACGTCGCCCGGGCCAGGGCATTGGTGATGGCGACCCACTCGGCGGGCGACACGTTTTGCCGCAGCCGCACCGCGCCCGCCGGGGCTTCGCGCGCTTTTCGCATGGCCGCCAGCAACCCGCGCAGCACGCGTCCCAGCACCCCCCGCGGTTCCAGCGAAAGCAAGCGGGCAGCGACTTCGCAGGCCACATCCAGTTGCTCCGCGCACAAAGCGAGGTCGAGGTAAACGCTCCAGACTGGAACGGTGGTGGCCAGGACCGTGCCGTCGCGCGCAAGAATGTCGCCCCGCCAGGGAACGATCGTTTGGCGGAGATCGGTCAGGGCGCGGGCCTTGCCTGCCAACTCGGCGCGCCGGGCGATCTGAAGCTGGTACAACCGCCAGGCAATCCCGCCAAGGCCCAGAACCAGAATGATTCCGAGCATCCACAGGCGCCGGTATTGAAAGGACTTCCCCACGTTCGCCTCCAAAGAGCGATGGCGCCGGGCTACTCAAATTTTCGGACCAGCCGTACTCGCCGGTGGAGTGGCGCCCCGAAAATGAGCCGCCGGCAACGCCGCGACAAATTGCCGGGGCGAATCGGTTCGACCCACCGCAGACGTTGCCACGCGCTGGGGCACTTGCGGAGCCGGCGGGCCAGCAGCCAAAAGGTGTGTGCCATGAGGCATGGCGGGCGGGTAGAGGCTGACGAATTGCGCGACTGGCCTGACGGCGGGTGCGGCGGCGTTCAGTGCCAGCGCGCCGGCAAGCTGGCGGTTGGCCAGAACAATTGGTGCATGGCCTGTTCGCGTGCCGCGATGGCGCGGCCGAGCTGGTGCCGCTCCCGCGCCCGGTTGACCTCCTCGAACCCGAACAGGCAGGCATTCGCAGCGATCAAGGCGGCCAGCAGGCTCGCGTAAAGGAGAGCTTGCTTGACCTTGCGGATCCTGCCGCCTTTTGCCGCCGGCTTGCCAGCTCGCGTCGCCGCCAGGACTGGCACGACCGGACTGGGCTCCCGGAACTGGCAATGGTCCGGCTTTAAGGCAGTCAGCGCGGGCGCGTATCGATAGCCGGCTTCAGCCGGCCGGTGGACGCACAATCTCCGGTTGAGGGCGAAAAGCGTTCCAGGTTTCATGGCCGATCTCCTTGAAGAATTCCGCGGCTTGCAGTTTGTACTGTTGCTCCATGGCGGCGTAGCGATCCGGGTTCCAGAT
>JAKCAB010000661.1 GCA_021839785.1 bacterium
CTACGGCGATCCTTACGAGGTCATCTCCGTCACCAACGCGCTCACGAGCACGCCCCAGTTTTACCGCCTCGAGCGCTGGCGGTGAGATGGGAAGCGTGGCCGGGCTGCTTGCAGGCGTTTTCCAGCGAGCGATTGCCGACTGAGGAGAACAAAAAAGTGTCTGTTATTGACTGCTTTCAATCGCCCTTGAATTCCGTTTCCCCTCACCCCAGCCCTCTCCCCCCGTGGGGGAGAGGGTGTCCGCAGGACGAGTGAGGGGGAGGTTCGTGGCCATTGGAACGCATTGGGGATGAGGTAACCCGGCGCTCGAATTCCCTTGCCTGACGGGTGGACGGCCTATTGCGTGAACTCCGCCGTCGCCTGCAAGGTGCCCACGCCTTTGGGCACGGTGGCGTTGATGGTCACGGCGCCGCCCACCATGTTTGCCGGTCCGGCCGTGATCACGGAGTTGCCGGTGTTGATGCGCAACTTGACCGGCGTGTTGTCGGGAATCCCCGTGCCAGTGATCTGCACGGCGATGGAACCGGCTTGGGAGAAGATCACGTCCGGCGTCTGCGGATTGCCGGTGGGTGGCTGCACCACGTTCTGACCGGCCACGCTGGTAATGGTGAGCGTGCCAACCTGGTTAAGCTCGCCATTGGCCGCTGGCAAACCGACCACCGCGATCGGGTTCTGGCCGCCAGTGAGAGTGCGCGCATAGGCCTCGACGCGGACTCGGCCGTTCGGGTTGTTGCTGTCGCCACCGTAGGCCTCGATGGAGCCGGGTCCGCTGATGCGGTCCGCCCGCAACAGGATGCCGCCGCCCGAACCCCGGCCGCCTTGGCTGGCGCCGCTCCATTGCCGGCCGCCGCCATTGGCGCGGATCACGCCGTTCAGCGTGATGTCCCGCGACGAGGCGATCAAGATCGCGCCGCCGCCGCCGCCGCCATTGCCACCGTTGGTGTTGTCGTTGGAGGCGCCGCCGCCACCGCCGGAGCCGCCAACCAGCGGTTGCTCGAACGCGTTGCCATAAACACCGTTGAAGCTGCCGTCCTGCCCGTCGCGGAGATTCTGCGGGCTGGTCTGTTGCGCGGTGCCAGGCGCCCCGCCTCCCGGCCCCTGGCCAGCGCTGCCGACGTAGGTCGCCGACGCGTCGAAGCGAATGCCGCCGCGGCCGCCGTCGAAACCGCCCGGCCCCCCGCTGGCGGCCACGCCAGGCGGGAGGTTGTTGTCACCGAAGCCGCCGCTGGCGTCGATCGTGCCGTTGACGGTGACGTCGCCCGAGGCCAGCCAGCGCACCGGCGTGTTGCCAGCATTCTTGTTGAACCGGACCGTAACGCGCGATGGCACGTCGATGGTGGTGAAATTCCAGATGCCGTTGGCGTGGGCGGCCAGGTCGAAGGTTTGCACCTTGCCGCTCAAGAAGGACCAGTCCGTGCCGTTCCAAAACCACGTGTCCGCGTCGTAGTTATCCACGGCGTAGGCGTCGCCGCCGAACATGACGATCTGTTGGTGGACGGCGTCCCAGACCATCTCATGGTATTGACGGCCGACGGGCGAGTGGGCGGGGCTGCGCTGAGTCCAGTTCACGCCATTCCACACCCACGTTTCCTGGTAGTTGTTGCCACTGAACATGACGACTTCCTGGCGAACCGGATCGTAAGCCATCGCCGGGAAATTGCGGCCCGAAGGCACATTCAAAGAGCTGCGCTGGGTCCAGTCGGTGCCATTCCAAATCCAGGTCTGGCCGTAGTTGCCGAAAAGCACGATTTCCTGGCGCGCCGCGTCATACGCCATGGAACTGCTGGCGGTGCCCGGCGGCTTGTTGAAGGGATTGGCCTGGGTCCAGTTGGTGCCGTCCCAAAGCCACGTCTCCTGACCGCCCTGGTTGCCGCCAAAGATGACGACCTGTTTCCGCGCGGCGTCGTAGGCCATCGCGAAGCCGTCACGCGGGCCGGGGCTGCTGGCCGGATTCTTTTGCGTCCAAGTCGTACCGTTCCACGTCCAAGTGTCGTTCAACCGGCCGGTGTTGCGCGTGCCGCCGAACATCACGACTTGGCCGTGGTTCGCATCCCAGGCCATGCCGTGGCCCCAGCGGTCAGGCGGGCTGGCGGCGGGGAGTTTTTGGACCCAATTCGTCCCTTCCCATTGCCAGGTATCGCCCAGCCCCGCGCCGTTGTAGCCGCCAAAGAGCACGATTTCCTGGCGCGTCTCATCGAACGCCATCGCGTGCGAATTGCGGCCCGGCGGGATCTGGAGGAAGGTCAGCGGTCCATCCGCGCCCGTCGAGCCGCTGCTGAACGGCAAATCCGGGTCAATGGCCAGGACGCCTGTCGTGGCGAGCCACGCCAGCGCTGTGGCCAGCGTTGCGCACCGGTATCGGTTCTTCGTTTGGTAGTTCATGGTCGTCATAGGGACCTCTGCGTTGAAGCGGTCAAGGATCAGGCTGACGGTTTGCGGGCGGTGCTCATTGGTTCTGGTAGCTCACGATCGCGGATGGAACGCTGACCGGTCCCGTCGCGGTTTCCGGTAAGGCGTTGAGGTAACTGACCCCGCGCGAGTGAAC
>JAKCAB010000733.1 GCA_021839785.1 bacterium
CAATCGCGGGACCAACACCAGCCCACGGCATGGCCACGGAGCCCGGACGGTAACCCGGTCCGCGCCGGGTTCGTCCGGCGCGCGGGAAGAGGCGGTCGCGGCTTACTGCAGCGGCTTCCACTTGAGGTGCTTGAACCGCTCGTAAACCCAGCGGAAATCGCGGTTCTTCGCGTTGCCGCCCTGCCAGTAAAAACTCTGCTTGCCGTTGGCCGAGTCGGTCGCCGCCTTGATCGTGGTCGCTTCCAGCCATTTGTGCGGTTCGGCGTGGCCATCGGCGAAGGCGAACGTGCTGGTGTCGCCGTGAAACACGGCAAACGGGTCCACCCAACCGGGCGGATTCACGTCCAGCACCCAGGTGCCGTTGTTGTAGTCGCGCGGATCCGCTTCTTCGATGAAGACCATCGCCTGCGTCGGTTCCACGATGCCGGAGTGCTTCTTGTAGGGGTCCACGCCGGACCACATGCCGCCGTTCATGCCGTCGGCCTTCGAATAGCTGTCGTAAGCCCAGCCTTTGCCGGGCCGCAGCCGTTTGGTGCGCAAATCGCCGGGGCAATGGTAAGCGCCGGCGCTGCCGCAGTACTGGTACAGCGGCGACTTCTCCAGGCCGGTCTGCACGCGCTTCATCGCCTCGGTCAGCGACAGGCCCACGGTGAAGTTCGGGCCGGGACTGGGACCGATCCAATACCCGCCGGCATAGAGGTTGGGCAGGCCCGTCTCGGCGGTGTAAACGATCGTGTCGCGGTTGTCGTCGGCGTACATGACCCACGCCAGGCCAAGCTGCTTCAGGTTGCCGAGGCAGGCGGCGCCGGTGGCCTTGAGCTTCGCCTTGGACAAGGCCGGCAACAACATGCCCGCCAGGATGGCGATGATGGCGATGACCACCAGCAGTTCGATGAGGGTAAATCCCCGCCCACGCCGGGCGGGCGACAAAGGTTGCGCGGTTAGCTTCATGGGCTGAGTCGGGATTAGTCTGGGAAGAAGCATGGCTTCGCCGCCCAATTTGTCAACCACGGTCCGACGGCACGAAATCAGAGACCCGAAAATCCATATCCGGATTCGAACGCGAGCGCGACCGGGTTGGAGTGTGACCTGCCCGGGCGCCTGGCCCGAACGGCATCGGTGTCATTTCCGTCGTCTCAAAGCCGGCATCAAGGCACGACCAGCCGGAAGAACTGCTGTTGCACCGCCGGCAAGGTGAGTTGCGCCACGCCGCCGAACTGTTCAATGCCTTCACTGACCGGCACCCATCTAGTCTGGGCACCGGCCAACGCTTCCGTCACCTCGAGTTGGACCGCCGGCAAGGCGGTCCAGTTCAGCGTCACCGCCCCGCGAAAGGCAACCACGCCCAAGTGAAGCGAGTCGGGCGTGACCCGCGCGGGCGGAGCGACCATGACCGGCGGGGTCACAACCGCAGTCGAGCGCACGCCCTGCCCATCGAATGCAGCCAGTTGATAGGTGTAATCCACACCCGGCTGTGCAGTCGCGTCGAGGTAGGTGTCGCCCGCCGTGGCGCCGATCAGCTCCGCCGCCGGGCTTCCGGTGCGGGTCCGCCAAATCCAATAGCGCAAGGCATCCGGCGCCGCGGACTGGGTCCATCGCAACCGCAGACCGCCCGGTTCCGGCGTCACCTCCAGTTCTTGCGGCGCCGCCAGACCACCGAGCCGGGCCTCCAATTGGTTGTTGGCCTCGTCGCTTTCCGGCACCGCGTTGGCCGCGTCCGCCACGACGTAGATCGTGCGTGTGGACCGGTCGGCCGGCGTGTAGGTAGCCGTCACCGGCACGACTTCGCCGAAGCCCAGCGGCCCGCGCACCGTCTGCGTGGCAAACGGCACGGCGTCGCGCACCGGTTGGCGATCGTAAAAATTCACGGCCAGCGACTCGGCCCCCAGCGGTTTGAGGCCGGCATTCGTCAATCGGGCGGAGATTTGCACCGGCACACCTGGATCGGGATGCGCCGTTGAAAAGACCAAGCCGGACTCGTCGAAAGTCAAATCCACGGCCCAGGCGCGCGTTTCCTGCAGCAACTGCGGGTCCGCCGCCATGTTGGCCGGGTCCCGCGTTTCCCAGAACAACAGCGGTTCGCCGGTGACCGGATTCAACTCAGCGGCAATTTGCCAGTTCAAGCGGTCATCAGAGGTCAGCCGGCCCAGGGTCCAACGCGGCGCGCCGGTCCCCCAATCCGCCACCGCGGCGGCCACATCCCCGGACGGCCGCATGCCTGTGGGCGTGCCGAAACTGCGGAAAACCACCAGCGCGTGGTTGTCTGGCGTGACGCGCAGAGACGGTCGCTCGGCCAGCGTTTGCTCGCCGACCGGCTGATCGGTCCAGCCGCGCTCGGTCCGGCGGGCCACATGCAGTGCGCTCAACAGACCGTCGCCGGTGAGATGCCCGCCAGTCAGCGAGTTCACGGGCGGCACCACGAAGGCCACCACGGGTTGGTCGCCAGCGTCAAAATCGAGCGAGGGCGTCCAAGGCGCGGCGGGCAGCGAAGGGAGGGCTTCCGGCGCCGACCAGGAACTCCGTCCCAGCGTGCTGATGACCAGGCTGCGGTCGTCCGGTGTGCCGAGGTCGCCGTCAGGATCGCGCACCCAAACCGCATTGGGTTGGCCGCGGCGGTCATACCGAACCGTGGGTTGGAGGTCGAACGCGATGGAGGCGGGGTCCACGCGCTGGGGCGCGCTCCAGATGCCGGCGGTCAGCCGCGAGTAATACAGGGCCAGCGACCGCTGGCCGCCGGGCACGGGCGGTTGTTCGCGGAGCCAGACCAGTGTGGCGTCGTCCGCGGCCGGGTTGGATGCCAGCGCCGGGCGGACATTCAGCTCCAGCCCTTCGGTGAGCACCACGGGCGGTTGCCACGTGCCGGAGATGGCCAGCCGGGGATGACCAGCCAGATCTCGCGGGCGGGCGAAGAAAATGGAATCCCAGACCGACATGACGACCCCCACCACGCCGCCAACAACCTCGCAACCGAAATCAAGCAAAGTGCCGATGCTATCGCACACGCTGTGGGGTTCCGGTCCGGCCAGGCCGGCTGCGCGGCGTCCGCCTTGGGGGTTGGGGCGCACCCACACCGCGACGGCGCGGCGCGCATCCAGAAAGGCCACGTGCGGCTCCCAGCCGGCAAACTCGTCGCCGGCGATCGGCTGGGGCGGCGTCCACGATGCGCCATCGTACACGCTATAGACCGGCGCCGTCCGCTGCACCACGCCGTTCACCGAGATGTAGTTTTCCCACACCGCGAGGGCAAAGCCGGCCGGGCTGAAGGCGATCGAGGCATGCCGCGGGGGCGCGAAGGCCAGAGAGGCATCGCCCGCCATGAGCGCGATTTGCTGTGCGGTGGGGCACTGGCCGATTTTGATCGGATCGAACAAATTCGCCGACTTGTCGAAGCCCAGACCGCAGCAGATCAGCGCCAGGTTGGCCTTTCCGCTCAACGTCAGGCAGAGCCCGTCCCAGTACACCGGCGGCGCATGGGCCGCATCCAGGATGATCGGCGTGGCAAGGGTGGCTGAAGGTTTGATGTTGGCGGTGGCCTCGCAGATCGCCGCTTCCACATCGGCGCCGACCGGCAGCGAGACGTTCAGCGCTGGCGTCACGCTCGCGCCGACGTTCAGATCTGGATGCACAGTGGCATCGAGGGAGACCGGTCCGTCGAGGCAGAGGACGATGCCCACCTGGCCGTTGAACTTCAGGCCGCAGAGGTCGATCGGGCTGGGCAGCGCCGCCCCCCAAATGGGCACGCACTGGCCGCCGGGCAGAGGCACCGTCCACGGCGGCAGACTGTACGTGGCGTCCGGCAGGCTCGCTCCGGTGAGGTTCAGGGCGCGTTGCTCGTTGATGACCGGTATGTCCAGCAGCGTGAGTTGGGCGGTCGCCGCCGCCTGGCCCGACCAGCCGCCATAAGTGTAAAAGCGCTCGGTCAAGCCGATGCCCAGGTTGAACGTGTTCTGCACCGTCTTGAACTTCAGGTCGATCGGGTCGTCGAACAACGGCGTTCCCAGACCGGGAATGCCGCCCGGCAAAGTGCCCTTGAACTCGTAACGCAACTGGTAGAAGTCCTCGCGCGTGACCTTCAACTGCGGGTTCAGGACATTGCCCGCGTACCAGCGATTGCCGAGGTCCACCACGTCCACGGGGAATTCCCAGTGCCCGACTTCGGTAAAGAAGGTGCTGATCGCGACGATGGACAACGTGAGCTTGCCCGGCGGCAGTTCCAGCGAATTGAAGTCCGCGGTGAACGCAGAAAAGTCGAACGGACTCTGGTTGAAAACGAGGGTGGGCGAACTCGCGGGCGCGCTGGCCACGATCTGACCGCCTTTTTTGAGCGCGAAGCCGATAATCAAGGGCGCGTCCGTCGGCAGCAGCACCCGCTGCACGCGCGCCCAAAACCGCACGTTCACCGGCGCCAGGCCCTTGCCTTTAAGCGACACCAACCGGGCAAACGGCGTGTCGAACCACTCGCCCACCTCGGCCGGTTGGGTTCCTGAGAAAGACCCGCCGGGCAGGGCGATGGCTCCGGCGCCCACCAAATACACCGGCGGGAAATTCAGCGCCGCCGGCACCGGCTTTGCCACCAAGTTCACCGACGCGCCTGCCGGCAGATCCTCCGATGCCGGTGGGTAACCATCCAACACCGTCTGCACCACATACCGGCTTGGCGGCAACCCGGAGAAGGCAAAGCGACCGGAGTTGTCCGTGACCGTCTCGGCGACGGTAAGCCCCGCGGCGTCCAACAACCGCACAGTCGTACCGGCACCCACACCGGCGCCAGCGGCGTCCTCCACCGTGCCCGCAATACCGGCCGGCGCGGGCCGTGTCACTTCGAAGTCCGCGAACGCCAGCGCGTCCACGGCCCCGCCCACGGGCAAGACGCCAATCTGCGCCGCGCCGGGAGTGGCACCCGCCGGCACTTGAGCCGACACGGCGAACGCGCCGGTTGAATCCGCGGTGCCGGCGGCGAAGGGCCGGAGCACTCCCGCCTGTTCCCAGTAGAAACGGAGATCAGTCTGGCCTGGCGGCACTTCACCCCGGAGGCGCACGGTGGAGGCGGGAGGGCCGGTGACTGGTTCGGGGACCAGTGAGATGGCGGCCGAGGCGCTCGAATAAAGGCCCAAGGCCACTAGCAGGCTGGGGGCACTAATCGGTCTCATAAGGGTTGCACGGCGAGCGGAACGCCAGGCAACCGGCACGTCAAGCCTATTTTTCGCCTGTTTTTTTCGTTTGCGGTTCAAGTAATGGACCCAGACCCGAAATCTGCGACCCGCGGCCCGAAGCCAGGCCCTGGCCTGATCAAGGAACCGGGATGTCCGCGCGGCGCTCCTGCCACGTCCGCGTGCGCATGTCGCCGAGCCAGGGGGCGGGATATTTGCGGTCGAGGTGCAATTCGGCAAATGCAAGTGGATTCTGGGAAGTCGCCTCGGCCATAACTTCCCCAACCGGATCGAGCACGAACGTCTTCATGTCGTAGCTGGAGGTGACGAGGAAGACGTGGTTCTCGATGGCGCGGGCCCTGGCCAGGGTTTCGTTGCCGCCCCAGATCGGCAGCAGAATCAACTCGGCGCCTTGCGCGGCCAGCGCGCGGGCCGGTTCTGGAAACTGCACGTCCCAGCAGACCATCAGCCCGATGCGGCCGAAGTCCGTGTCGAACACGGGGTATTCGTTGCCGTGGGTGAGGCCGATCTCCCATTCCTCGCGCGGCAGGTGGGTCTTGCGATACCGCCCCGCGAGTTCGCCGTCCCGGCCGATCAGCACGGCTGTGTTGTACACGACCGCACCCACCCGCTCATAGACGCCCGCGACGATGTAGGTGTGCAGGCGCCGGGCCAGTTCGCCCAAGCGCTGCGTGGTGGGACCGGGCACGGATTCGCTCACCTCGACATCGCTCCGGCCGGTGCCGACCACGGTGATGCCTTCCGGCAGACAGACGATGTCCGGCTTCAGCGGCGCGGCGTCTTGTATGCAACGGCAAAACTGAGCGACGCTTTCCGCGGACGCGGTGTTGGCGGGGCGATGCTTGATGGTGACCACGCGCACGACGCGGTCCGGCGGGTTCGGTTCCTCGGCGAACGTCACATCGTCCCACCAAACGCGGCCTTTCGCCGTGAACCCCAGGCAAAGCCACACCTCGGCGCTCGCCGCCTTGGAGGGCGCGGTCGCGAGGTATTCCGTCCGCGTCCAGTCGCCTTCGCGGCGCGGGCTGCCGGCGTAATCGGGCGGAGCCACGCTTTGGCCGACGGCGTCCAGCCAGCCCAGTCGCGCGATGACCGAGCGGCGCTCAAAAGCGACGCCTTGCGCGCGATACCAGGCGGTGAAGCGGTAAGTATGCCCCGCTTGAATACCGGCAAGGGTTTGTCGCCACGCGCCGAACGCCGCGACGTTGCCGCCGCTGTCGATGGCGAGCGCTCCCGGCGCGCTGCGGCCCACAGCCGGTTCGAACGCGAAGTGCGGCCGGATTTCGTCGCGCGGCGCCCACGGCTGCCAACCGCCCGGCATCGCCAGGGCCGCAGTGGAGGGTTTCACTTTGTCGGTCGCTGTATCGGCTGGCCAAGCCGTGCCAGCGGAGACAGCGATCGACAAGAATACCAGCGCCTTGGCGGTCCTGGTCCAAACGAGTGATTGGGTCTTCATGAAATTGAGTTCGTTCCGGTCTGGCGCTCGCGCTGGTCGCACGCCCGGTCGATTCGGCCTTTCTTGTTTCAGACCGAAGGCCGAATGGCTAGGCTGAAGTGCGACCGAGATGAACGCCACAGCCGCGCAACTAACCGCACCGCCCGAGGCCAGGAGCTTCCCGCGCCTCGCCGTGGTACGGCAGCGCTTCCCCGCTTCGCCGCGGATCGACGTGACCCGCACGATCACGGACCAGCTCGCGCCCATCGCCAGCGGACTGCGGCCCGGCGCCCGCGTCGCCGTGGGCGTGGGCAGCCGCGGAATCGCGAACCTGCAGGCGATTGTCCGCGCCGTGCTGGAGGTGCTTCGAAAAGCCGGCGCTGCTCCATTCATCCTGCCGGCGATGGGCAGCCACGGCGGCGGCACCGCCGAAGGCCAGACCGCATTGCTGGCGGACTACGGCGTCACCGAAGCCGCGCTGGGCGTCCCGATCCGGGCGGCGATGGACGTGGAAGCCATCGGCGAATTGCCGGACGCCCACCCGATCGTGTGCAGCGCCGAAGCGTTGCGCGCGGACGCGGTCCTCGTCATCAACCGCATCAAGCCGCACACCGACTTCGGCGGGCGGCTGGGCAGCGGCTTGTTGAAGATGCTCGTCGTCGGCCTGGGCAAACGCGTCGGCGCGGCGAACTTCCACGCGGCCTCAGCGGCGCTCGGCTACGAACGTGAGTTGCGCGCTGCCGCGAGCGTGGTTGCCAACCGCCTGCCAGTGCTGGCGGGCGTGGCCATCGTCGAAGATCAACGGCACCAGACTGCGCGCATCGAAGTGGTGCAACCGGAGGAGTTGACCGAGCGCGAAGAAGCCTTGTGCGCGGAGGCCGCCCGACTGATGCCGCGCCTGCCGTTTGCGGAGGTCGATCTCCTGATCGTGGATCGGATGGGCAAGAACATCAGTGGCACTGGCATGGACCCCGCGGTGATCGGGCGCATGATCCACGGCTACTCGCTGGCCGGCGACGCCGAGCGGCGCCACCCGCACGTCTGGCGGCTGTTCGTGCGCGACCTCACGCCCGAAAGCCACGGCAACGCCATTGGTCTCGGCCTGGCCGATTTCACCACCACGCGCCTCGTGCAAGCGATGGACCGTGGCGTCACCGTCACCAACTCGCTGACCGCACTTTCGCTGCAAGGCGCGAAGGTGCCGATTTACTTCGACACTGACCGCGAGGCCATCGCCGCGGCGCTCGGATCGCTGGGCCGGACCGACACGAGCACGACGCGCGTGGTACGGATCGCCGACACGCTCTCGGTGGAAACGCTGTTGGCGTCCGAGGCCTTGCTGGCGGAGATGCGCGGCAACTCAGACCTCGAAGTGTTGAGCCAGGCGCAGCCTTTGGTTTTCGACGCCGGCGGAAATTTGCCACCGCTCGCAGAGTCAATACTGGGGCGTTAGGCCAGCGCCGGGTCCACTTCCTCCGGCCGCCAGAGCCAGCGGCCTTCCATGCCGCCGGCGACGACCAGTGTCTGGCCCGTGAGATGGCCGGCGAGCTTGTCCGAGGCGAGAAAAACGACGGCGTTCGCGACGTCCTCCGGGCGCGCCAGCTTCGGCAAGGCCATCGTCGCCGTCACGCGCCGGACCGTTGTAGTGTCGTCCAACTTGTAGGCCGTGCGTGGAATTAGAGTCCAGCCAGGGCAAACGCAGTTCACACGTCCGCCGCAGTAATCCGCGGTGTTCGGCGCCAGCCGGACGATTTCGTTCTTGAGCGTGCGGGTCAGGCCGAACGCCACCGCCGCCTTCGCCGACGCGTAATCCGCGTGGCCGGCCTCGCCAAAAACGGCGGCGGTCGAGCCGATCAACACGGCGTTGCCGCGCCGTTGGTCACGGACCAGTCGGAAGAATTCGCGCAGGCAGAGGAAAGCCGACGTGAGCACGGTCTCGAGGGTGGCCTGCCATTGGCCCAGCGACAAGTCGTGGAGCGGGATGTCACGGTTTTCCCACGCGCCGGCATTGGCCACCAGCACGTCCACGCGGCCGAAGCGTTTCCGCGCCGCGGCAAACATCTTTTTGACGGCGGCCTCGCGCCGCAGGTCAGCCGCAAGCACGAGCGATTCCGTGCCCGCCAGTTCCTTGGCCAGCGCACTGGCTCGCGTCTTGTGGCGGTTTGCGTGCAACACCAGACGCACGCCTTCCGCGGCGAAGGCCCGGGCAATCGCGGAGCCGATGCCACCCGAGGCGCCGGTGATCAGAACGACTTGGTCGCGCAGCGCGGTTTCCATGCGCCGCAGTCTGCCGGCGGGTCGGCGAATTGGCGAGCCGCCGCGAGTGGCCAGCCCGCTTGGTAAGGCCGCGCCCGCAGGCTAAAACGTTTCAAGGGCTCTTGGGCCGCACGTCCAGACAGACGAGGTCACCGCGCGCGTTGCGGCAATAGATCAACCGGTTGGCCAGCACCGGCACGGTCCAGCACTTGCCGCCGAGCACCTGCGTGCGGGAGATCGGCTTGAAGCCGGCGGGGCTGGCGTCGGCCACGATCAGTTCGCCGTTGCCGGTGAGCACGATCAACTTACCGCCCGCCGCCGTGAGGCCGCCGTTGGGGAGATTCGGCTCAGTCCACTTTACCTGGCCGGTGGCGAACTCGACGCACTTGAGTTCGTTGCCTTTGGTGGCGTCGCCGTGAAAGCCGTACAGGTGACCGTTCACCAACACCGGGGTGCTGATGTGCTGCCAGAAATCTTTGCACTGCCAAACCGGCTTGGGATCGGCGGGTCTCAGGTCGAACAAGGTGCCGGGTTGGCCGAAGGACGAAACGAACAGGAGATTTCGGTACACCACCGCGTCGGGCACGCTCATGTCATAACTGGTCTTCCAAGGATGGCGCCACAAGACCACGCCCGCGTTCGGACCGTCCGCGCCGACGGCGATCAAGTCCCGGTGGCTCAGAAAGCAATAGGCGTGCTTGCCGGCCACGGTCACTGGCAGCGGCGAGGCGTATGCGCCCGGACCTTTGTCGGCGCACCAGAGCAACTCGCCGGTGATCTTGTGGACCGCCAGGCCGGCGCCGCCGGCGTTCAGGACCAGTTGTTCGCCCACGACCGTCGGCGAACTGGCGAATCCCCATTCGGGGCGTTTCACGCCGAAGTCGGTGACGAGGTGCTTCTGCCACAACATCTGGCCGCTGACCGCCCGAAAACAGAGGAGCAACCCCTCCTTGCTGAGGGTATAGACGCGGTCCAGGTTCACTGTGGGCGTGGCGTTGGGGCCGCCTTCGTAAAGGTTCGGGTCCAGTTTGCACGGATAGCTGTATTTCCAAAGCACATGGCCCCGTTCGGCGTCGAAGGCCCAGACCGTGTCCGTGTTATTGGAATTGCCGAGTGTGAACAGGCGCCCGGCCTTGATCGCCACCGCGCAGAAGCCGGTGCTCACGTTCGCCGTCCACAACCGGCGCGGGCCTTCCCGGGGCCACGCCGCCACCCACCCGGTTTCCGGAGAAACGCCGTTGAAGTACGCCCCACGCCAGCGCGGCCAGTCCTCGGCCCGAAGCCCAGCCACGCTGACTGCGAGCAGCCCCAAACCCAATATCGCGATACGCATAACGCCGCGCATCGAAGCCTGAAACTGGCCACATTGCAACTCGCGGAGTAAAGCGGGTCGCGCCGTTGCCGGTGGCGGACACGGTCGCCTTGACGGCTTGAGCGTGGCGGAGTTGACCAGACCGCCGGGCCGGCTTTTGCCAACGATCCTCCCAGTGCCTCGCCGTCGTCACGAGGAATTGGGTCGCCGGATCGAAGCAAAAATGGGCGCCAAGTGCGGGCACATCAACGTGGCTACGTGGCGTTCCGACCGCGGTCGTTCCGGCGGCAGATCGTCCGTTGTCAGCAAAGGATGCTCAGAAATTGGCAATTCATGTGAAGCCATACTTTTGGATCGTGATACGTTGGGCGCGCGCCGGAAGCAGGTCGCGCTCCCAACCCGAGGCGCGTCTTTCCCCGGCCCAGACACGCTGTTATGAGCATCACTGCCGCGCCCCCGAAGGCTGCCTCCGTGGCGAAACCGCCGGAGCATCCCAGTGGCGACAAGCGCTTCAAAATCCTCGAGGTCTTCATCAAGCGCCAGCAGCAGCGCCAGGATTCGCTCATCGAGGTGCTCCACAAAGCCCAGGAACTCTTTGGCTACCTGGACGACGACCTGCTGCTGTTCGTCGCCCACGGCTTGCGCCTGCCGCCGAGCCGCGTCTATGGCGTAGCGACCTTTTACCACTACTTCAAGCTCAAGCCGCAGGGGGCGCATACCTGTGTCGTTTGCATGGGCACCGCCTGTTATGTGAAAGGGGCCAGCCGCGTGGTCCAAGCGCTCGAACAGGCGGCCGGCGTCAAGGCCGGCGAAACCACGCCGGACGGCACGCTCTCGCTGCTGACCGCCCGCTGCATCGGCGCCTGCGGCCTCGCCCCGGCCGTGGTGTACGACGACGCGGTCGCCGCCCGGCAAACTCCGGAATCCGCCCTCGAGCGCGTGAAAGGATGGCTGGATCATGGTCCTCGCTGAACTCGTCGAAATCAAAGAACGCGAGCTGGCCGCCCGCAAAAAGGCGCTCATCACCTGCTGCCTGGCCGCCGGCTGCATGTCGTCGGACGGCAAGCTGGTCAAGGAAGCGCTGGACCGCGCCGTGAAGGACGCCGGTCTCGAATCCGAGGTGGAGGTGCGCGGCGTCGGCTGCCTGCGCCTGTGCTGCGAAGGCCCGCTGGTAATGATCGATCCGCCGGGCGCGCTTTATCAGAAGGTGACGCTGGCCGATGCCGAATCGTTGGTGGGCACGCTCAAAGGCGGGACCACTTCGGTTCAGCGCGGTGACCCGGCCAGCGCGTTCTTCGCGAAACAGATGTCCATCGTCCTCGCGAACAGCGGCATCGTGGATCCGGAGCGGATCGAGTCCTACATCGCCCGCGACGGCTACTTTGCCTTGCGCAATGTGCTGCGCGAGCTCTCGCCAGCCGAGGTCGTCAGCGAAATCACTCGGAGCGGCTTGCGCGGCCGCGGGGGCGCCGGCTACCCGACCGGTCTCAAATGGGCCACCGTGGCCAAGACCGAAAGCCCGAAGAAGTTCATCATCTGCAACGCCGATGAAGGCGACCCCGGCGCGTTCATGGACCGCAGCGTCCTCGAAAGCGATCCGCACCGCGTCATCGAGGGCATGATCATCGCCGCGTACGCGGTGGGCGCGGACCAGGGCTACATCTACGTTCGGGCCGAGTACCCGCTGGCAATCGCGCGCCTGCAGGTGGCAATCCGCCAGGCCAAGCAACACGGAATCCTCGGCAGCGGCATCTTCGAATCGCCGTTCCATTTCAACATCGACATCCGCATCGGGGCCGGCGCTTTTGTGTGCGGCGAGGAAACCGCGTTGATGGCCTCGGTCGAAGGCCGCCGCGGCCAGCCGCGTCCCCGCCCGCCCTTTCCGGCGGAGAGCGGCCTGTTCGGGAAACCCACGCTGATCAACAACGTGGAGACCTTTGCCAACGTGCCGCCGATCATCCTGAACGGCGCCGAATGGTTTGCTGGGATCGGCACGGAAAAGAGCAAGGGCACCAAGGTCTTTGCGCTGGCCGGGAAGGTGAAGAACACCGGGTTGATCGAAGTGCCGATGGGCATTCCGCTGCGCGAAATCGTCGAGCACATGGGCGGCGGCGCCCCGAGCGGCGCGCGGATCAAAGCGGTCCAGACCGGCGGGCCTTCCGGGGGGTGCATCCCCGCCGACCACCTGGACACGCCAGTGGATTACGAGTCGTTGACCAAGCTCGGTTCGATCATGGGTTCCGGCGGCATGATCGTGATGGACGAGAAGGACAACATGGTGGACGTCGCCCGGTTCTTCATGGAGTTCTGCATGGATGAATCGTGCGGCAAGTGCATTCCCTGCCGGGCCGGCACGGTGCAGATGCACAACCTGCTCGAAAAAATCATCGCCCGGAAGGCCACCGCCCGCGATCTCCAGAAACTCGAGGAACTTTGCGATCTGGTGAAGCACACCAGCCTCTGCGGCCTGGGCATGACCGCGCCCAACCCGGTGTTGAGCACGCTGCGGTTCTTCCGCCAGGAATACCTGGACCTGCTCGCGGTCGAAACGCAAAGGAAGACCAGCCCGCCGGCGGCACCCCCGGCGCCGGCTAACCCCGCTTAAGCCGGAAAGGAGACCCTTCTCATGGCGGCAAAAGTATTCACCATCGACGGCCAGCAAATCACCGCGACCGAGGGCCAGACCGTGCTCGACGCCGCACAAGACGCCGGCATTGCCATCCCCACGCTTTGCCACTTGGACGGCGTCATGGACGTGGGCGCCTGCCGGCTTTGCCTGGTGGAAATCGCCGGCCTCAACAAGC
>JAKCAB010000302.1 GCA_021839785.1 bacterium
CCGCATGGATGATTTCAAGCGCCCGCCCAAGACGCTGCCGCGCTCGAAGGGCCATCACCGCGACTGGCTGGATGCCTGCAAAGGCGGCTCCCCCGCGAGCGCGAACTTCGAGTACGGAGCGGCTTTGACCGAGATCGGCTTGCTCGGCCTGGTGGCGTTACGGGTCGGCCAGAAAATGGAATGGGACGCCGCCGCGGTGAAGTCGCCCAACACTCCCGAGGCGGATCGTTTCCTCAAAGAACACTACCGCGCCGGTTGGGAAATCGTGTGACTTGCGGCAGCCGTCGCAGCCTGATTCTGAACTGACTCTGCGCCTCCGAGGCTCTGCGGGTTTACGCCAGCGCTGCGATTCTCGTCGGCGCCCCGCGCAAAATATGCTGGTCATCGCCGACGGCCGCCGCCCCTGAATGCCGGCCGATTTTGTTGGAAGGTTTGCTGGCGTTGCGCGCCCATTTCACGCGCATTGAACTGATTGTTCAGTTCGCGGAACTGTTGTTGGTTGGCGGCAGAAGGTTGCGTTTGCGTCCATTGGTAGCGTTGCTGTGGGGCGCCCAGGTTCTGCCGTGTGCCGGCGCCGCCAGCTCCGGGGGTGGTGCTGCCGGTCGGAGGTCGCGTGATTTGCTCCCAACCGCCTTCCCCGTCCGGGCGATAATAATTCCCGTCCTTTCCGGCGATGACATGGCCGTTGATGTTGACGGCACCGCCAGATTCACCCCGGACTCCGCTGATGTGCGTGGCCTGGCCGGTGTTGGGATTGTAGATCGTGGCGCGCCCGGCGGTCCCCTGTTTGCCGGTGTCTTCATTGCCCCAAGTCACCTTGCGACCGGCACCCGCCGCGCCGGTGGTTTCGTTGTAGAAGGCGCCCCGGCCGCCATAAGCGTAGTTGCCGGTATAGACATTTTCCACGGCGCCACGCTGGCCGACCACGCGCGTACCGGTGGTGGAGTTGTAAGCGCGGCCATAGGACGTGGCCCATTCGTTCCCCGTCCAGGCATTGTAGCCCGCCGCGCCGCGGCTTACGCCCGTCCACGGGCACCAGCATGGCCGGTCGGGTTGAGAAAACGATCGTGGGCGGATCGTTCTTCAGCGGTTGCGCCGCGCCTCGCTGGCGGGCCTCGAGAATCGCCAGGCCGGCTTCCAAGCGGTCAAGGGAGATGTCCTTCATTTCCCGCGGCAGAAGCGAACGCAACGTCTTCAAATACGCCTCCGCCTGGGTTCCCGCGGATGGGAAATTGGCCTGGGTAATTTCAGGCTGCTCGAGAAAGACCGTGCGCGCGGCGCGGTCCACCCGCGTTTTCGCCGTGAGCTTGATCGCGCCAAATGTCGGTTGCCCCGCCCCTTTCGGCTGAACGGCGACGGTGGAAACTGCCTTCAGCGTGGCGTAATCCCATGACTGAAGCTGTGGTTGGAAAATCGTGTTGGTAACGCCGTCGCGGAAAACCACCCGCGGCCACTCCATCGGCAATTCCGACGCACCGTAAGTTATCGTGCCGGCACAGAGACACACGATGAGGCCCCACAGCCTTTCAACCGCGGTTGCCAGGCAACGATGGGATTTCATGAGGTATTCCTTTTTGAAAGTTTTAGGCTGTGTCGGAAGTTAATAATCCAAGCACCGACAGAAAGCCAGTCCGGTGTTGGACGAGACGCAGAGGCCGCGTCCGGGGCCGGAGACAAGGAATGAGCTTGGCCAGTCTGGCGGCGGGACTGGCCACCGGTTACCAGCCGGGAGGTCTGGAATGGGTTGAGCGGTTCGCGATGGAGACGCGGGAGTTTTTGCGGAACCAGCGGCTGCGCTGGAACGAACGAGCATCAACCCTACCGGGTTCAGCCACGCCCTTTTGACTCCCGGCAAATCCGCAAAGCTGGCACTGCCCGCAGGCGGGCCTCCGCTCAGCTTGGGGTGAGCACCTTCTCGATGTTCGCCTTGAGGTCGCGCTTGCTCTTCAGGCCGACCATGGTTTCCTCCACGCGTCCCCCATTGAAAAGCAGAAGCGTGGGAATGCCGGTGATGCGGTACTCGGAGGCGAGTTCCTGGTGGTCATCCACGTTGACTTTGCCGATGCGAATCTGGCCTTCGTATTCGGTGGCCAATTCGTCCAGCACGGGCGCGATCATGCGGCACGGGCCGCACCATTCGGCCCAGAAATCCACCAGCACCGGCACGGGCGATTGGAGCACTTGGGTGGCGAAGTTATCGGCGGTCAGCTTGAGGATGTTGGGAACTGCCATGAGTTAAAAGGCGTAAGACAAAGGGTTCGAAAAGAGCTTGCGCCGGAATCAAGAACCGGCAAAGGGATCGCCCGCCAGGGCCAGCATGAGCACGCGGGCCAGGCCCGCGACCACCGCCAGGATGGCCAGGATGGCGAGCACATTGTCCAGTTGGGACGGCGCGGCATGCGCGGCCGGCGCCGCGGAAGGACGCGGAGCGGGTGGCACGCGCGGCGAACTGGCAGGCGCCGCGCCGGGAGGGCGGACCGCCGGTGCCTGTGCTGCGACGGGTGCGGCTGCCGCCGGTGCCGCGGCAGCGGGCGCGGCGGCGG
>JAKCAB010000060.1 GCA_021839785.1 bacterium
CGTAGCTCTGGCCGGCCGACATGAGCGGGAAGTCAAGGTAGTCCATGACCGCCGCGATGGAAGGCGAGCCCTGGAAGCGGACGAGCGCGAGTGAGCCGTTCGTGGAGCTCAACCGGAAATTGGTGTGCAGCGTAGTCGCGGTGGTTTGCGCCGGCTGGGCGTCGGCCCAAACGGTGAGGAACGCGTGCGATCCGATCGTGGTGCCGGCGGGGAACTGCCAACGGGTGAGGTTGGTGTAGCTGTCGGTGAGGTAGTACGGCGACAGATCGATGACGTTGGTGCCGGCATTGTACAGTTCGATCCACGGATCGGCCTGGCCGGCGTTGTCCTTGAAGGCACCGGTGTTGAGTGGCTGGACTTCGTTGATCCAGACCGGCGGGAACGGATCGAGGGTTTGGAGCGTGACGTTCGCCCGACTGGGCGTGACGCGGTTCAAGTCATTCGTAGCGGTGGCCGCCCAGTTGCCGACGCGATAAAGGTCCTGCGAGGGATCGATCAACTGGAGCGACGGCCCGAGGCCGGCAGCGTTGGTGGGCCAGGGCAGGCGGTTGTCGTAACGGACGTCGCAGATGCGCTGGTCTTCAGCGGGCGTGGCGCCGGGCCTGATCAACTCCAGGTGCTCGCCGCCGTTGTCGAGCGAGCCGGGGAACTCGTCGAATATCGGAATCGTGGCTCCGTAAGCTTGGGCGAAGCCGGCCCGGTCTTTTACCAACAAGAGGTAGCTCTTGGGCTGGATGATGGTGCCGGCGGGGAAGACATAACCCACGCCGTTCAGGCGGAACCCGGACAAGTCGAACGGCACGCTGGCCGACTGGTTCGAGAGCTCGACGAACGAGGCGTTCGGCTCAAGGGCGCTATAGTGGATTTCGTTGATGACAACGAAGTCCTGGACGCGCGGGATTGCACCCGCATAGGTCACCGTAATGGTGTCCGTGGCCCCGGGCAGCGGCTGGCCGCGGAGGTTCTTTCCGACCAGCACGAGCGTGTTGGTGGCCAGGGGCAGCGGCACGTTGATGCGGAACGTCGTTTGGTTGAACCAGCTCAATGGGTACGGCACGCCGTTGATTTCGATCGTAGCCACCGCGAACGGCGCGGTGCCTTGGAGGGTGGTGGTGGGCGTCGGCGAAACGAAGTCGTCCCCACCGTTGGAGGTAAGGGCGAATTGCTTGGCGTCATTCGAAGTCAAGAGGCGCTGGATGTAGCCCCGGCGTTGCTCGATGTAAGTGCTGATTCCGCGCGGATCGGTGGCGTCGGTGACACCGTTTTTCACCAAGGCCGCCCGGCGGGCGTCGATCTGAGGTTTGTAATTGACCGCGAGCAGCGGTCCGGCGACCGCGTCCTGGTAAGCTCGCCAGAGCATTCGCTTGAAGGTGACATTGTCGTACATGCGGTTGCCGATGGGATCCTGGCCGTTCCCGCCGAACGAACCGGCGCCCAGCGCGGCGCTCGAACCGTCGCCCAGTCCAAAGGTGAAGTCGATGTCCCACGGAATGAGCTCCCACGGATACCCCGGCTGTTTGAGCGCGTACATGTTCTGGCCCACGTTGTAGGTCCAGGCATCCCAGTTGCCCATGATGCGATTGTAGGCGAAGACGCGCATCCACTCTTCCATGTTCGCCAGCGCCATCATCCGTGCCGTGTAGTTCGTGGAGGTGTCGTTGGCGGCCGTGACCAGATCGAACACGTTCGTGAAGTTGTTGGCGGTGCCGCCATCCGGTCGGGGCTCCCAGATCCAGCGGTAACGCGCGGTCTTGAATTCGTTTCCCAGCGTGAGAAAGCGTTGCAGGGTGGCGCCGGTCGCGTTGAAACTGAGGTTGTTGTCCTGGAACTCGAACCAGACCGAAACCTTGTATAAATCGCCTCGCCCGCCGTCCGGAAACCAGCGCCGCGAGTATTTGCGGTTCGGCACCTCCAGATCCTCGGAGACGCTGCGGAACAGGCCGCCATTGCGGTAGAACCGCAGGTAATGGGCGTGCAGGTAAGGCAGGCCCAGCCTCTGAGCGAGCCACGCGGCAAGCTGGCTGCGGATGTCGGTTTCTTCCGGCCCGCCATTGCCGGTCGAGGCGAAGTTCCGCTCGGTGGTGCCGAGCAACAGGTCGTCCGCCGGAACGTTCACCACGATGTCGCCGAAGCCGGAATGGTACGGACTGCCTTTGTCGCGGAAGCCGGCGTGGTAGATGACGCGGAAATTGCCGCAGACCAACGTGGCGTCGCGCCAGGTGTTGTCGAGACCGATGGACCGTCCACGCGCCTGTTCGGTCGCGGCCGTGCTCCAGAGGTGGTAATGGGCGAACGTCCCGAACGGCACGGTATCGTTCCAACGCACCAGGCATTCCTGTGCCGGGGCGCCCGCCGGAAACAGTGTGCTCGCCGATGGATTGGCCTGGTCCTGGGCGGTGATCCGAAAAGCCACCAGCGCGCCGCTTGACTGGCCGGGAATCGTGGCGCTGTACACGCCATCACCGGCAATCTCGTCGCCGCCGGTGCCGTCGTCTCGCATCGTCACCGCCTTGAGCGTGGTGCTGGGATCGACGCGGTACTGTACGCGGACCGTGCCGATGCCATCGGGATCCGAGAGCCGGCAGGTGACCACCACCGGCTCGCCGGTGCGGGGCAGGGCAGGGGAGTGGTTTACGCCGAAGATGGCTGGGGCGGCGTTGGCGACGAGCCGGCTGTTCGCCAGACCGGGGGTGCCCAGGTTGGCCGGCACGTTCATCCGCGCCGGAAGTTCGAGGTAATTGCCTTGAAGTCGAAACAGCACTTCCGGCCAGCCTTTGAGCCACCGGACTTTCGCGCGAATGACGCCCGTCACGTTCTGGCTCAGGCCGCTTTTCACGACCGTGCGGATGCTGTTGACGCCGGTGTCGCCGTCCTCTTGGCCGCGAACGTGCAGGCAATTCGCGCCGCTCACCGCGCCCGCGCTTTCCACCGCCGACCGGCTCTGATTGCCGGTGAAAGTCCAACCGGTGGCGCCTGCCTCGAAATCGCCGTTGGTCAGCAGATTGGTGACCGTGCCGTCGCGGAAGACTTCGACCGCATCGACCAGACACTCGCCCGCCCCCTGCATCCCGATCCGCAGCCGGTTGGGCCCGAAGCTGGTGTTGCCGTTGTCCAGCCGGTTCGTGACCGCCACGGTCGTCCACGGCGCTTTGGCGGTTTCGTCGCTGTCCGCCCAGTTCGCGGCGCGCAGCGGGTCGGCGTTTGGGTCGATCAATTCGAGACTCGAGCCGCCGCCGTCGGCCCACTGGCCCCAGCGACCGCCGACGCCGTAAATCAGGTCGGCCACGGCGATGTGAATGAGGTTGGTCGTCAGCGCTCCTTGACTATTCGTGCTCACGAGGGCGTGCGGTTGGGTAAGCACCAGACGCTCGCCATCGTTGCTCAGGTTGCCGCTGAAATCGCCCAGCGTATTTTGGGCGGTCAACTGCGAGTAGTTTGCCCGCAGATGCGCGGCGTTTTTCGCGACGACCAAGTAGCCGCCGGCGGGCAGCGCGGTGTTGGTCGGGAACGTGAAGCCGATGCCCTGGCTGAACTCCCAGCCGCTGAGATTCACCGTGCCGGCGCTGCGGTTGTACAGCTCCACATAACTGTCGTCGGCGTCGCCTGAGATCGGCTCGTACATGATCTCGTTGATGACCACGGCCTCCTGGCGCCAAGGGGCGTTGGCCGCCCCCGGCGTGGAGCGGGACAAGCGGCGGATGATCGGATCGCCGTCCGGGTAGCGGCCGGAAGAAACACCGTTTTCTTGCGCCTCGAACCGAACGGCGTCGAGCACTCGGGTGGCGGCAGGGTTGACGAAGTAGAGCGTCTCGCCGGCGGCGTTCAGGCGGAAGCCGAGTTGGTTGGAGTCGAAGGCAACGCATCCCCGCGCGGGCAGCACCGTGCCGTTGGGGATGCGGAAGCGGTTGGTCGCCGGCGGGTCGCTAAGCCAGCAACCCGAAATGTCCACGCTCGCATTGCTGTGGTTGTAGAGCTCGAGGTAATCGATGTCCGGCGGGTCCGTGTGGGCGAGGAATTCGTTGATGACCACGGCCGTCAGCGGGGATGGCACGACCGGGTCCATCGTGCCGGGCGAGCCGCCGATCAAGCTGCTGGCGGCCCACGCCGTGGGATCGGCTTCGCCGAGGCTGGGCCGCGCGAGCACGAGCGAGTGCCCGGCGCCGTCGGCCGCCGCGGGCCAGGGCGGGTCATCGGCGTACGTCAAATCCAGCCGGATGGCATCGCGGTTGTTGCGCAGTCGCAACGTGCCGGAGCTGGCGGGGAGCGAGTTGGTGTAAGGCCCCAGCACATTCGTGATCCCATAGACCGCCTTGAGGTCGTCCGGTGCGGAGGCGACCACCACGAATCCGCCGGCGGGCAGGCTGAAGCCGTCCGGAAACCGGTAGTCGATGTCGCCGCTGATCCGCCAGCCGGTGAGGTCTTCGAACACGGTGCGCGCGTTGTAGAGTTCGACGAACTCGAGGTTCCGGCCATCGGTCCGTGTCGCCGGCTTGTACATGATTTCGCTGAAGATCATGCCGGTGGCGCAGCTGCACGGGCCGAGCGGCTCGCGCGGTGCGGGCAAAGGCGCGACCGCCGTGCTTTGCGTGCTGGACAAGTCACGAAACTGGCCGGTCGCCGCGGCGGTCGCGGTATCGCCCGACACCGCAAAGCCGACGTAGATTCGGGCCGGCAGACCCGGCAGATTCGCCGATCCCAAGGACGTCCAGCTCTGGCCGTCGAAGCTGGCGTACCCGGTGAACTGGGCTCCCGATCGTTGAAGTCGCAGCCAGGTGTAAGGGTAGTTTGCCGGGAAACCACCGGTGGGTGCCACGATCGTCGCCTTCGCGCCGACGCTGGCGCGCGATTCGAAGAAGCAGCCCAGCTCCGGCGAAGACGCGAAGATGCCGGCGAACCGCGCGTTCGCCTCCAGCGACTCGCGAGCCATGAAGCCGGCGCGCCCGTACGGGTCGGGCGTGCTCAGGTTCGCCACCCGCAGTTGGAGGTCAAAATCGCCGTCGCGCTGCTGCCAGCCAAACTGGAACTGATCGCTGGTTCCGCCAATCGTTGCCCCGGCGCCGGTCACGTCCACCCCGCCGGGCACGTAGTTGATACTGCCGGCCACCGTCGGACTCCCCACATCGGTGGGGAAAAATTGAACCGCCGTGAATTGGATCTGCGTGCCGGGGAGGATGGCGTTCGGCTGCGCGGCACGGTCGGTGACGTTGTTCACCGTGAGCGTGTAAGTCTGACCGTAAGTCAGTGTGCCGGTCGTGAGGATCACGGTACTGAAGTCCGGGCCGAACGCGGCACCGGTGACCGTGACGCCTTTGTCCAAGGCGTAGTTGGCCTGGTTCGTGGCGCCCGGCACCGCCAGCGCTTCGCTGAACGAAACGACGAGCTGGTTTTGCCCTGAGTTTTGGACCTCGACGAGCGTGGGCTTCTCGGTGTCGGGCAGGACGGTGAGGTACGCGAACTCGGTGTTGGTGGAGCCGAGGTTGTTGGTGAGGAAGGCCTGAAAGCGCGCGTTTTGGTCGGCCATCGTCACCGGGCCGTAGCTTAAATCCGCGCCCGAAGCTCCCGGGATGTCCTGGCCGTTGCGTTGCCAACGGTAACTCAGCAGATCGGGGTTGCCGACCTTCACGCTGAAGGTGGCCGTCTGGCCTTCGATGGCGGTGGTGTTGGTGGGTTGCTCGGTGATGGTCGGTGGCGTGAAGGCCACCCCGTAAGGCAATAAGTGCGTCGCCAGCATCGGCGCCTCGTCGAGGCCGTTCGGGCCTTGCCAGCGGACGGCGAGGTTGTCGCCGCCGCCGCCCTCCTTTTGGAGCGCAGCGAGGTAGTATGACTTGCCGCCCTCAAGGTGGATCGGCGCCGACTGCTGGTTGGCCTCCCTCGTCCATTCGCGGGACGAGGTCCAGCCGGACACGTAGGCGATGAGTTTCTTGTTGGCCGGGTTGGAGTCGGTGCTCAACCACAGCTCGCCGCCGTCGTCCGTGGCAATCCAGAACGTGTAATCGCCGGTGCTCGGGGCGATGACGTAGCCGTGCATCCGTTGGCCGTAGTTCTCCAACACGTTGGTCGGCGCCTCGAAGAGGTCGGTGACGAAGTTCGTCGAGGTCGGGTTGTTCGGGTAGTCGGGTGAGCTCGTCAAGTCAGAAACGGCCGTGCCGGGAATGCCTTCCCACACCTCGCGCAGGATCGAGCCGGCCACGACCGTTCGTGCTCCCGACCCGGCCAGTGCGAGCACGAGGATCGCGGCCAGCCACGCCCGCGGGCGCGGTACCGAGGGTTGCGGCGGCCGATAATGGTCAGGGCCGCCAGCCGGCACGCGAGGTGAGCGGTTGGGAAGATCGTTCCTGGACTCGTTCATGGCGTGCGCTTCGCGGCGGTCAATCTTAGGGCAGTTCGGGAGTGACCAGCAGGTAGTACCGTTGCGCGGGCGGAGTCGCGAGCAGAAAATCTTCTTGTGACACCATGCCGTCGTAAGGTGCCGGGCCGTAATCGGCGAGTTTCTGCCACGAGCCCACACCCAGCGAATCGCGGTAGAGGATCGAGTAGGTCCGGCCCTGCACCGCGCTGAACCGGATGGTCATTCGCTCCACGCCGGGCGTCAGGTCGAGCGCGAGCCCGCTGGTGGCGTCGTTTGGCCGCGTGCCCGCGCGGTATTCTTCCAGGTTGCTCAGGCCGTCGCCGTCCAGGTCGCCGGCGGCGTCGGAAGGATCGTTCGCGCTCAGGCCGTAGAGATCTTCCCAGGCATCGGGCATCCCATCCGAATCCGTGTCCGCGACCGGCACCGTGCCGTTGCTCGCGCCGGGCGTGGAGTGGCCAGCAAATGTGGCAAAGCTCGCGCCGCCGTCGGGCAGACGACCTTCGGACACGTCGTCCGCTTGCGGTCCGAAAGTCACGCCGTCGATCATCCCGCCTTGGACGTTGAACAGCCCGATCGATTCGCCGCCGGCGGCCAGTTTGAAGTTCACGTGGTTGGCGCCTTTGTAAGGGTTGCCGTCGGCGTGGAAGACGGCGAATCCACTCGGGCCGATGTACGACAATGGTGGAATCGCGGAGAGCGTGTGGTTGTTCAAGTCATCGGTCAGGAACAGCCCGCCGAGCTCGACCGGCTGGTTGTTCGGGTTGAACAGCTCGAACCAATCGTCGCCGCTGGCGGGCTTCGCCATCCATTCGTTGACGCGCACGAAGCTGGCGTTGCCGGTCGCGGCTGCGGCGTTCGCACCGCCAGCGGTGGGCAGGGTCAACTGCCAGTTGCCGGTGCCATCGGGCATCCGGCCGACCGAGAAATCGGTGGCCTGTACGCCGTAATGAACCGAATCGAGCAAGCCGCCACCGCGGGACAGCCGGTCGAACAGGAAGACCGCGCCGCCTTCGCTGGCGAGGTCGAAGCCGGTGTTCGTCGCCGATGCCGGCAGGCGGCCTTCGCATTCGATCACGAGGAAACCGTGCGCCGGCACCACGCTGCCGACTGCGAAGACGAATCGCCGCGGCTCGGCGGAATCGGTCGTGAGACTGCAATCGGCCAAGTCGGCGGGAGCATCAGCCGCGTTGTGGAGTTCGATCCAGTCCGGGGCAAAGCCGGCGGCATTGGTGTAAGACGCATTGCTGGCGAGCACTTCGTTCAATCGCACGGCCTGGCTGTCGCCGAGAATGTTGGTGACCGAGAGCGCGGCGTCCACGCGCAAGGCAAAGGTGATGTCCGAGCTGCCGGAGTTGACCTGATGGACTTCCACCGCCAGTACGTTATCGCCTTCGCGCAAAGCGCCGAGATCGTGGTCGAACGGACCCTCCAACGTGGGATTGTCCACGGCGCTGTCCGCGTGCGTGGCATAGACCGGGCTCGCCGCCGAAAGGTTCTGGCGGTAGAGCGACTGGCCGTTGAGCCACACGAGCGCGCCGTCGTCGAGGTACGTCTGCAACCGCAGCTTCATGCCGGTCGGGTTGGTTGGGCAGTTGAAGTGCGTGCGGAAGTAATACGTGGTTTTGCCGATCGTGAGCGGCGTGTTGTAAGGCAGCGACAGCGTGCTGGTGTCGTGGCCGAGCGGCGCGCGGCCGGCCGGCCAGGCGGTGTCGTCGTAGGCCTCCTGCCGCCAGGCCAGCCCTTCGTCGCCGCTTTGCCAGTACTTCCACGAGTTCGTGAGCGTGACCAGCGGGAACAGAGTGGTCGTGACCGTGGTGTCGGAGCCGCCCGGGTTGCCGCCGCCGGGGCTGGGTTGATCGAAGAAGACGACGACATTGGCGCCGTTCGGGCTGCGGCCTTCGGAGATGTCCGGCTGTTGGGGGCCGTACATCACGCAATCGAGCACCTGGGTCACGCGCGCAACGCCCGCCGGCAAACCCGCCTGGTCCGGCGCGGTCGCGGACAGGCTGATCGCGCCTTCCTCGGCCGCCAATTTGAAGTTCAAGTGATCGGCGCCTTTGTCGATCGCGCCGTCGGCCGTCAGCGCGAGCAGACCTTCGCCGGCGATGAAGCTCAGCGGCGGCAGCACCGTGCCGGGCGTGCCTTGCGGTTGCACGCCGTCCAGGCCGGCAGGACTGATCGGATGGTCGCTGACCAGCAGCCCGCCCAGCGCGACAGGCCGGGGATCGAGGTTGTACAACTCGATGAAGTCTTCGCCAAAGACGCTGCCGGACGCGGCGAGCCATTCGTTGATGCGCAATTGCGCGGGATCGCCCAAGCGCTGGGCGACGTTGGCCGCGCCAAACGTCGGCTGGGTGAGTCCCCACGAGCCGTCTGCAAAGCGACCGATCGAAAGATCGGGCACCTGGATGCCGAACTGAACCGAGTCCAGCACCTGCCCGCCCTGACTCGCTTGGTCGAACAGGTAGAGCGCATCGCCCGATTGCTTCAGCGCGAAACCGAGGTGCAGTTCGCCGGCGTTCGTCTCGCCATCGCCAAAGGCCACGAGGAATCCTTGCGCGGGAACGATCGTGCCGACCGGGAAGGTGAAGGCGTAAGCGTTGGTAGCGTCGGTCGTGAGGCCATAGCCGCTCACGTCCACCGGCGCCGAACCGTCGTTGTACAACTCCACCAGGTCGGGGAAGGCGCCGGCGTGCTCGAACGACCGGTTCCAGGCCAGCACCTCGTTGATCCAAACTCGCGGCGGGGGCGGGACGAAACTGGGGTCCACGGTCCAGACCGGCGAGCGTGTGATCACGGTGTCCGGGCCATAAACCGGGTCATCCTGATACCAGCCGCAGTCGCGCCGGCCGGTGACTTCGACGTAATGCGGGCCGCTGCCGAGACCGGTCAACGCGATGGGAGTGGCGACAGGTATTTCCTCGCTCCAGTCGCCACCGTCGAGTCGCCAGCGGTAATGCGTGTAACCGGCGCCTTCGGTCCAACTGCTCGCCGGGATGCCGCTGCCGGTCCGGTTGAAACCGACCGTGAGCGTCACACTGGTTTCGCGGGTGGTGCCGACCGGCACGCCGCCGATCGACGCGCCCAGTGGAACGATTGCGCCGAGGTCCCGCCCGTTCGGGCCGGTGCCCAGACCGGGAGAACCCGATTGGAGACTGAACCATTCGCGCACGACTTGGGCGGCCTCCCAGGAGTTGAACTGAGTTTCTTCCAGCTTCGGCACGTGACGGAAGATTGGGTCGGCAGAGGAGTTGTTTCCGCCAAGGCCGCTCCATGTCAGCGAGAGCAGGTTGTTAGTGAAGGTGACCGTGGCGGCGGTGAAGTTGCGCACCAACTTCTCGGCGTCGTAAACGATGTTTCCTTCGAGGTACATCCCCGCGCCTTCCGTCGTGCCTTCGTCGGCGAGGCAGATTGCCCCCCCGTCGGTGTCGAGGCCGCCTTGGTGGGTTTGGTGAACGATCGTGTTGTTGAGGAGAACATAGAAGTTGCCTTGTTTGGCCGTGGCCGCCTGATCGCAATCGTAAAAGATGTTGCCGACGATGGTGATCTCCGAAGTGCGACCGCCGTCGCTGCCGCCGCTGACCCCGCTGGCGGTGTCGGGCGAGCCGTTCTTGTGCGCGTGCAGGAAGAGGTTGCCCTCGACCCAGGCGTCCGTGCCGTCCAAGTCCAGATGGTCATCCGAAGCGCCGGTGAAGACGTTGTCAATGAACTGCACGATCGCCTGGCCGGGCCGATTGCCGCCGGTGAAATCGATCGCGTCGCTGTAGCCGGTGGGTTTGCCAAAAAAGTTACGGAGGAAAAGACCGCGCCCGCCCGCCTTGATGCCGCCGGTGCCGTGCACCAACTCGAAGCTCGAAGTAGGCGTCGGGAAAACGCAGTCCTGCACGACGAACGAGGAGTCATCCAGCGAGACGTATTGATGGTCGGTGGAGCCGAACGTGAGGTGGTCAAGGAGCAGGGTGCCGCCGTTGGAGTGGATCGCCGTGCTGCCATTTGAATCGATGTGGGCGTAAGCGATGCGGGTCTCCGGCGTGCCGGCCCCTCCGTTGATCGTGATGCCGCCCCAGTTCGCGGTGGTGCCGGGCTGGTGGGTGAAGCGGATGGGCGCCGCCTCAGTGCCTTCGGCCAGCAATCGCCCGCCGCTGGCCACGGTCAGGTTCGCGCCCGGAGCCAGATAGACCGTCGTGCCCGGCTCGATCGTGAGCGTCACACCGCCGCCGACGGTGAGGTTGCCGGTGATGCTGAAAGGCCCGTCCGCCGCCGCCCAGGTGGTGTCGCTCGTCAAGGTGCCGGCCGCGGTTTGCACCGAGCCGTCATCGTACCAAACCTCCACGCTGGCGCGCTCGAAGGCTACCCCCGCGTCGTTCAAGGACTGAACGACCACGCGGTTCACGCCGGGGCGCAGGCTGATGCCGCTGACGGTCCAGGCGCCGGTCCAGGCCGTCCAGACGGCTTGGGTGCCGTTGATCTGTACCTCCCGTGTGTCGATCACGTTCGCCGTGCCCTCGAGCGACACGTTCGGGCTCGTCGTGTGGTACCTGCCGTTCGCGAAGGCCAGACTCCTGTTGGTGATCGTGATGGTCTGCGGGATCTGGGACAGGACACAGGCGCTGCGCTCCGCGGCAAAAGTCTTGATGCTGCCGATGGCTGATTCAGGAACCAGGCCGCGGAGCGTCTGGTCCACCAAAGGATCGAACTGGTCTGCCCGGAATATCGTGTCGAGCAGGCGTTTCAAGGTGCGGAAATAGGTGGGAACGAATTCCGGTGCGGTCATGAAGCGCTTCACGATCGCGTTGGCGTTCATGCGCCACAGGCCGTCGGTGACCTTCCCGGACGTGTCGCCTTGATCGAGAATCGTGTCGAGGTCGTACGGGAGCAGATTCGACCGCGGATCGTCGGCGCCGAAGTAAAGGGAGTAGTCGTCGCCTTCGCCGTCGCCGTTGTTGCCGTTCGCCAGATTGGTTTCCTTGTTGTCCACCAGGGTTTCGATGGCGAAGTACAGCATCCATTCATCCACGTTCACCACCTGCCGGACCGCCTGGGCGTAAGTGGCGTCAGGTTCTTGATCCAGGATGTGAGTCAACCGAATGAGGTCGGTCCAGTCATCTTCGCTGGTATTCGTGTGTTTGAAGTAATTCTCGCGGTACGGATCCGGGGATTCGCCTTCGTAGTGCAGGTTGGCGCCCGGAGCCCGGAGGCGAATGCCGCGATACAGATTGCCGGAGCTATCGAGCGGGAATACGTGGTTGGCGAACTCGCTGTTGAGCACTTCGTTGCACACGTAGAAGCCGTACGAAGGCGGGCCGCTGCTCGCGAGGTTGCGGTTGTTCACCCGCACTTGGACGGGTCGCGCGGACTGCGTCGGCAGGCCGACGCGTCGGTAAAGCACGCTCCCAAACAACTGCGAGTGCGTGTACTGGCTGTTGAGGTTGATCGCCGCGACGTTTTTCCAGTGCTCGTCGTTGCGGAAGTTGACGCGGAAGCTTTGCGGGCTTTTGCCGCGGCTGCCGTTGCCGCGGTTGCGCACGCCCACGAGGTAACGCAACTCGGTTCCCTGGCCGTCCACACTGACGAGGGTGGCGTTGAACTGGGCGTGGCTGAAACTGTCCGCCGCATTGATGCCGCTCAGTTCTTCCTGGTCCGCCGCCTTCAAAATCACCCGGTAGAGCGGCATCGCCCCGCCGTTGGCCGAGTCATCCACTTGGTAAAGCAGGTTCGCAACCTGCGCGGGCGTGCCATCCTCGCTGACCGGCGCCGGGTAAGTGCGTACATTGCCCTGCGCATCGCTGGCCTCCAGGTAGAACTCCACGAGGGTGTTGTTCGGCTGCGCCGGCAGGGTGACGCCGAAGACACCGTCGTTCGGTGCACCGTCTCCGTGCTGGCCGTCGTCGAACATGGCCGAACTCTGGAAAGCCGCCGCGCCGTCGAGCCGGTGGCGCAAGGTGACGACCAGACCTGTCGCCGCCTCGTCAACGACGTGGGCCGTGACGGTGACCGGGTCGCCAGACTTGGGAACGATGGGGAAATGCACCGCGCTCACGATCAGCGGGGCGATGTTTGTGCTGGCGACCGAGTTGGGCTGGCCCGGAGTGCCGTTGGCCACCGTGCTGGGCGCCCAGTTTTGGCCGTGCTTGTTCGGCAGGGTTAGGCTCACCAACTCCAGCGACCGCCCGCCGCCGTCCGCCGGAGAACTCCAGACCAGCCCACGCTTCCCATGATCCAACGGACCGCGCGTGCGGGTCGCCCAATCGCCTTCATCCGCGTAGCGCACCGCATCGACCCGCTGGCCATTATCATCCACGAGTTCAAGCAGTTGGCCGCTGTTGCTGAGGATGCCGTTCCAGTTGCCGACGACATTCGTGACGCTCGGATGGTTCGTGGCGAAGGTCGCGAGGTCGGCGGCGACGGCCAGGTAGGCCCGAGCTGGCAGGGTCACGTCCGGAAAGATGAAACGAACGCCGGTCGAGAAGCGCCAGCCGGCCAGCTTCACCGGCGTGGTGCCGGGGTTGTACAACTCGACGAACTCCTCTTTGGAATTCTCGCTTTGCGGGTGATACATCAACTCGGTGATCAACACCGCCTCCGCGTGTGTCGGGAACCACCCC
>JAKCAB010000297.1 GCA_021839785.1 bacterium
GCCACGCGGTGCCATGCACCTCGCCCTGTTGGCCAAGGGAACAAAAGGCCGAAGAGAACAGCAACATGGCGGCCGCCGGGCAACACCTCGCAAGTCTCCGGGCGTTGGTAGCTATTGGCAGTGGCGGTGAGTCTGAGGTTCGGTCTCGCATGGCTTACCTTTCCGTGACAGTGATGCTGGCGGGTTCGCTCCATTGGCCCGCGGGCTGGTCGTCCACGAGATAGATCGCCCGGTATTCCCAGACCGCACTCTGGACCGCGGGCGGCAGCGGCGCGGTGTCCAAAGTAGTCCGGCACGGTGTCGGTAGTGATGAGCTTCTAACCCTGACCGCCTTGCATCGGGCCGAGCCGCAGTTCGCCCCTACCCGGTTCAGGGAGCGCAAAACGTTAGATTTGCTACGCAGACGACGGGCCTTCGGGCGAGTCGCACACAGAACAGACGAGTTGCCTGTGCCCAGCATCGCGACGACGGTCGCTCTGCGGTTGGGGTATTGATGTGGCTCGACGGAGTCTCGCCCCACCCCGGCGTGTGACCGTGACCGCGCGGCTGGGACGTTGGCCGCCGTGCAGCTTTCCCTGATCCCCGTCTGATTGCCGTAACTCGCCATATAGAGCCCACTCACGTGTGTCCAAGGCTGGACTGGCTGGACTGGCTGGACTGGCTGGACTGGCTGGACTGGCTGGACTGGCTGGACTGGCTGGACTTTCTCAAAGGCCCCGTCACGTGTCAAAGCTTTTTTTGTAACTTCTTCTTCTGGGGATGGCCAAAAATAAAGCGATGCCAACCCTCAGTCGTCCGCTGACTGATGATGCCACACCGCCGGCCGAGTTGCCGCCCGGCTGGGAACGCGCAGTGGCGCAACGGTAGCCAGACAGCTCAAACGAGGGGCGTCTCGTGACGGCCTTGGTTAGGCTCGGCGGGAGCCTCGCGCTACCGGCAGACCCCAACCACAGAGACACCGGGACACAGAGGTCCGAGAAGGAACTCAGGAATGGGGTGACCGCGATCTGTTGAGGGCTGTCTTCCTGGCTTCCAAATCCAGGCTCCGTACCTCTGCGTCTCGGCGGTTGAAATGGCAGGGCTCGACAGAGTCTCGCCCGTCCAAAGGTGCGCTGGGTTCGTGCGCGCCGTGAAAGGCACCCACACTCTGCGGCGGGCTGGGGACAGCTCGCCCTACCCGTGAACTTGTCTTTCTCACGAAGCCCCTTAATATCGTCCCGACACAAGCACATGCCTATGAACTTCACTCGACGTTCCTTCCTTGCCACCGCCAGTCTGGCCGCCGCCGCCGCGCCGTTACCGGCCGTTCGCGCCGCAGAGACGCCGACCCAATCCCGCCCGCGGATCAAGTTGGGCATCGCCACGTATTCGTATTGGCACTTCCGCGACCCGAAGGTGTCGATCGAGACGGTGATCGACAAGGCGGCGCAGATTGGCGTCGAAGCCGTGGACATCCTGCATCGCCAGATGGACATCCCGGAGAAGGCGCCGCTGACCGCCGCGCACCGGCAGTATTTGCAGAAGCTCAAACGGCACGCGTTCCGCCAAGGCATCGACCTGGTCTGCCTGTCGATCCACCAGAATTTCGTCAATCCCGCCGGCACCGCCAAACCCACGCCCGAGGATTGGCAGGCGCAGGTCGAGCACACGCACAAGTGCATCGAGATCGCCTACGAACTGGGCGTGCCGTGCCTCCGCCTCAATTCGGGCCGCTGGAACACCATCAAGGATTTCGACGACTTGATGAAGGCGCGCGGCATCGAGCCGGCCCTGCCCGGCTTCACCGAGGACGACGCCTTCAAGTGGTGCATCGACAACACGCAGAAGTGCCTCGCGAAGGCGGAACAATGCGGCGTGGTGCTGGCGATGGAGAACCACTGGGGTTTGAGCCGCACGCCGGAAGGCCAGTTGCGGATCATCGACGCGCTGCCGTCGCCGTGGCTGGGCGCGCTGATGGACACGGGCAACTTCATGGAAGACCCGTATGACAAATTGAAGCTGGTCGCGCCCAAGACCGTGTACGCGCAGGCAAAGACCTATTACGGCGGCGGCGAGTGGTACACGCTGGACCTCGATTACCCGCGCATCGCTCGCATTCTGTACGACGCCGGCTACACCGGCTACGTCTCGCTGGAAATGGAAGGCAAGGAAGCCCCCGACATCGCCGTGCCGAAAAGCATCGCGATGCTGCGAAAAGCCTTCGCGGTGTAGCGAGGGAACCGAATCCAGGGAGCGCACGCCGCCGGCGTGTGCTGACCGGCGGCTCGCCGGACAGGGTTTCCACTCGCTCGCCAGGCTGTGACAGCGCACTGCAAACGACAGGTTGTTGTGAAACTGGCCGGAATAAAATTGCCTTCAGCGGACCGCGGAACACCGCAAGCCGGCGGCCGAGGCTCCCCATTTTGTCCGCATCGTTTCAACCCAGAAACCGCCCCGAAACCATGAACCGTCGTCATTTCCTCCAAACCTCACCCGCATTGGCCGGTGCCGGCTTTGCGCTCGCTGCGCCTGCCGCCACGCAACGCGCCGTCGAAACCGCCCCGCCGCCGCGCCCTCCGGACCCCGCGCCGGCCAACCTCACCATTCGCGATTACCTCTGCCGCGAGGCGGCGGCCATCACGGACCGCGCGTTGCGGGATTTTCCGGACCGCCGCGCCTGGGAGCAGGCGATCCCGCGCAAGCGTCAGCAGTACCTGGCCATGTTGGGCCTGGACGATCTGCCGCCGCGCGACCAGCGCAACCCGCCGCCGGTCCACCTCACGGGCACGGTCGAGCGGCCGACTTATCGCATCGAGAAACTGGCCTTTGAGAGCCTGCCTGGCCTGTACGTGACGGCGAATCTTTACGCGCCCAAGAACCTGAGCGCGCCCGCGCCAGGCGTGGTCTATGTGTGCGGGCACGCGCAGGAACAGAAGGTCCATTACCAGGCGCATCCCCGGCGGTTTGCCGAGTTGGGCTTCGTGTGCCTGATTGTGGAAACGGTGCAGTTGGGCGAGGTCACCGGGCATCATCACGGCTGTTATCGCGAAGGCTGGTTTCAGTGGTACAGCCGCGGTTACTCGCCGGCGGCGGTGGAGACACTCAACGGCATTCGCGCGCTCGACCTGCTCCAGGCGCGCCCCGAGGTGGATCCGCGCCACCTAGGCGTGACGGGCATCTCGGGTGGCGGCGCCACGAGTTGGTGGCTGCCGGCGGCGGACGAGCGCGTCGGGGCCGCGGCGCCGGTGTGTGGCACGGCCACGCTGGCCTCGCACATCGCCGACCGCACGATCGACGATCACTGCGATTGCATGTGGTGGATCGACACCGAGCGGTGGGACCTGGCCGACGTGGGCGCGCTGATCGCGCCGCGGCCGTTGCTGATCGGTTCGGCCAACCGCGACGCGCTGTTCACGATCGCGTCGATTCGCCAAGTGCACCGCCAGCTCGCCGGCCTCTATGAGCGTCTGGGCGCGCCGCAGAACTTGCGTTTGATCGAAACCCCCGGCGGGCATTCGTACCACGAGCGGTCGCGGACTGGCATTTTCTCGTGGTTCATCAAACATCTGCAGGGCCGCGACGTGCCACCCGAACAGGTGGGCGACATCGACGATTCGCCGGCGAAACAGGAATCCGCGGAAACGCTGCGCGTCTATGTCAACGGTGCGCCGGCGGGGAACCGCTGCGCGCAAATTCCCGACTCTTGGCCGGCGGTGGCGGAACCGCCGTCGGTGCCCGACGCCGCGGCGCTCCCGCGCGAGCGGGAGCGGATTGTCACGGCGCTGCGGCGAACCAGCTTCGCCGCCTTCCCGGAAACCCCGCCGCCGCTGGCGCCGCGGATCGAATACGAGTTCGAAGACGGCGCGACGCGGGGCTTCGTCTTTTCGTTCACTTCGGAGGCGGGCTGGCGCTTGCATGGCAGAGCCACGCGCGCCCAGACCGTTTCGCCGACGGCGCCAGCCGTGCTCGGTCTGTGCGTGCCCGACGAGGACCAGTACGCCACGCGGAGCTTGCTCGGCCGCCTCCGCGCGCCGTGGATGAAGATCGAAATCGCCACGCGCGGCTCCGGCGACACGGCGTGGGGCGAGGAACTGCAATGGCATTTGCGCCGCGCCAGCGCCTGGACGGGGCGGACGCTGGCGTCGATGCGGGTCTGGGACACGTTGCGCGCGCTCGCCGCGGTGCGGCAATTGCCCGGCATGTCGCCCAGTTCAGTGAGTCTCGCGGCGCGCGGCGAAATGGCGGCGGTGGCGTTGTACGCAGCCTTGCTGGACGGGCACGTGGAGCGCGTGCTGCTCGAATCGCCGCCCGCGACGCAGAACGCACCCAGCCAACCGGACGGCAAAGGGCCAGCCATCGAGATGCTGAGCTGCCTGCGGGTAACCGACCTGCCGCAGGTCGCCGGTCTGCTGTGGCCGGCGGGGCTGGTGTTCGCCGGCGAGGTACCCGCCAGTTACGAATGGGCGGAGCAGCTTTACGCCCGATTGGGCGGGCCGGGCCGGCTCAATCGCGTCAAGGAACTCTCTGCGTGGCAACCTGAGTGATAACTATGCGATTCGACAAAACGCTACGTTCTTGGATGGTAGAAGGCACCCCAAGCCGAAACTCACGGAGCGCACCTACTGGTTGTCCTGCCTCCCCCTCACCCTATCCCTCTCCCCTAATGGGTGAGAGGGCCAGGAGTCTAGCCCTGACACCCTCTCCCCCATCGGGGGAGAGGGCCGGGGTGAGGGGGCACCGCTGCACGCGGTCGAGCTTCAAAGTGAAGACTCACCGGCCGCCCGGCCCGCTCAAATCCTTGGCGTGGCTGCTCGTCGCGCTGGCGGTTGCCGGCAATGCGCGCGCCACCGAACTGGGCATCGACAAAACGGCCTTCACCCTCGACGGCCGGCCGACCTTTTTACTCGGCGCCAGTTATTATGGTGCGTTGGGAGCGCCGGAGAATTTTATCCGCCGCGATCTCGACGACCTCCAGCACCACGGCTTCAACTGGATTCGCGTCTGGGCGACTTGGACCGCGTTTACCAACGACGTCTCCGCCGTGGACAGCGAGGGACGTGCCCGCGAGCCGTTTCTGGGCAAACTCGCCTGGCTGGTCGGCGAGTGCGATCGCCGCGGCCTGGTGGTGGACGTCACGCTCACGCGCGGCGACGGCCCGGCCGGGCTGTCGCACCTCGCCACGTTCCCAGCCCACCAGCGTGCGGTGGAAACGCTGGTTACCGCACTCAAGTCGCGCCGCAACTGGTATCTCGACCTCGCGAACGAACGGAACATCCGCGACGCGCGGTTCGTCAGCGTGGACGAATTGCGCCGGCTCCGCGACACGGTGAAGCGGCTCGATCCCGCGCGGCTGGTGACCGCGTCGCACGCCGGCGGCGACCTCGCGGAGCAGGATGTCCGCCGGTATTTGATCGAGGCGCGGCTCGACTTTTTGGCGCCGCATCGCCCGCGGGAACGCGGCTCCGCGGCCCAGACCGAGGCCAAGACGAAGGAGGCGCTGGCGTGGATGCAGTCCGCGGGCCGGACGGTGCCGATCCTTTACCAGGAACCGTTCCGGCGCGGCTACGGCGCCTGGCAACCTGGCGCGGCCGAATTTGCCACCGATCTGGCCGGGGCGCGGCAAGGCGGGGCCGCGGGCTGGTGTTGGCATAACGGCGACACGCGTGGCGCTCCCGGCAACGAGCCGCGCCGCTCGTTCGACCTTCGCCAGCGCCGCTTGTTTGACCAACTCGACGACGAGGAGCGCCGGTTTCTCGCGTCTCTGCCCAGCCCAACTTCCGCGGCGCTCCGCGATCCGGATCACGGACCGTGGCCGACTGCGACGCCAGCGGAGGTCGGTCTCGATGCCGCCGCGCTGCGCGACTACAGCGATTACGTCGGCGGTCGCGGCTGCGTGGTGCGCCACGGCAAGCTGGTTTATTCGTGGGGCGACATCACGCGCGCGGAAGACGTGGCTTCAGCGGTGAAACCGTTCTTCAGTTTCTTCCTGTTCAAGGCGCTCGAGGACGGGCGGATTCCGTCGCTCGACGAAAAGGTGGTTCGCTGGGAGCCGCGCCTGGCGGACTTGAACCCCACGCTCGCCAACAAAGACATCGCAATTACCTGGCGGCACATGGCCAACCAGATTTCCTGCTACGGTCTGGCCGAGCGCCCCGGCACGGCCTTTTGCTACAACGACTGGCAAATGGCGCTGTTCGCGGACCTGTTGTTCAACCGCGTGTATGGCGTGGCGTGGGCGAGCGTCGATGCCAAGGTGCTGCATCCCATGCTGACCGACCTGCTGGGCTTTGAAGATCATCCGAGCTTAATTGCGTTCGGCACGGGCGACCGGCCAGGGCGACTGGCGATTTCGCCGCGCGACTTTGCCCGCTTCGGTCAGCTTTTTCTGCAACGTGGCCGTTGGGGCGAGCGGCAAATTCTGCGAGCGGACCTCGCGGTCATGGCGGTTACCTCGCCTTTGCCGGCCTCGCTGCCGCGCGCTGGAAAAGTCGCCGCCGAGATGATTCCCGGTCAGCGCACGCTCGGCTCGCGCGAAATTCCGGACAACCAGACCGAGCACTTCGGCAGCTACTCCTGGCTTTGGTGGGTGAACGGCGTCGAGCGCAGCGGCCAGCGCCACTGGCCGGACGCGCCGGCGGACCTCTTCGCCGCGCTCGGCCACGGCGGCATCCGCGGCCTGGCGGTGATGCCCGGCCTCGACTTGATCGTGTCGTGGAACGACGGCCAAACCGACAATCCGGCGAAGGAAAACGAGGCCTACCGGCGGTTGATGCGCGCGGTGCAGCGCGGAACGCAGTCCAACGCCACATCGACCGCCAGCCCCGCGCTGCCCGCGAATCTCAGGGCGGCTTTTTCGCCCCCGCGTGAGTTTGCTGGCGACCTCGGCAAGTATGGCGCCGTGCTGCGCTTCGCCGATGGCCGGCCCGTGAAGACCGCTGCGGACTGGACCGAGCGCCGCGCAGAGATTCGCAAATATTGGGAGAAAACCCTGGGGCCCTGGCCGCCGCTGATCGCCGAGCCAGGCTGGGAAATTCTCCGGAGCGAGCGTCGCGAGAATTTTACCCAGCAGCGCGTGCGGGTCGAGATCGCGCCGGCGCAGAGCGCGGAAGGCTGGCTGCTCACGCCGGATGGATCGGGGCCGTTCCCGGCGGTGTTGGTGCCGTTTTACGAGCCGGAAACCAGTATCGGCCTCGGCAAACCGGGACGCGATTTCGCGTACCGGCTCGCCAAACTGGGATTCGTGAGCCTCGCCATCGGTTCGCCCGGTGGTGACGCCTGGAAACCGGTGACCGGCGGCGCGACCTGCCAGCCGCTTTCGTTTCTCGCTTACGTGGCTGCGAATTGCGCGAACGCGTTTGCGAATTTGCCGTCGGTCGATCCCGCGCGGCTCGGCGTCGTGGGCCACAGCTATGGCGGCAAATGGGCGCTGTTCGCTGGCGCGCTTTGCGACCGGTTCGCGGCGGTGGTCGTCAGCGATCCGGGCATCGTCTGGGACGAGACGCGGCCCAACGTGAATTATTGGGAGCCGTGGTATCTCGGACGCGACCCCGCCGTGCAGCGCAAGCCGGGGGTTCCCACCGCGGACAACCCGCGCACCGGCGCGTATCGCGAGTTGTTCGAGGCCGGCCACGATTTGCCGGAGCTGCTCGCGCTGATCGCGCCGCGGCCGTTGCTCGTCTCGGGCGGTTCCGAGGATCCGCCGGCACGCTGGCGCGCGTTGAATGCCGTGGTCGCGGTGAACGCTTTGCTAGGCCAAACCAACCGGGTGGCGTTCACGAGTCGTGCCACGCACGATCCCACCACCGAGTCGAGCGCGCAGGTCGATGCTTTTTTCACTCATTTCCTGGGCGGGGCGCGAACCCGCGTCGCCATCGCCGATGGCCGCTGGCAACTGAATGGCGAAGTCACCTATCGCGGCGCACCCGCCGAAGGCCTGTTGCTCAACGTGCGGATGGTCAACGCGGTGTTCGAGGATCGGCGGCGGCGCGATTTCGACCCGGACGCGAACACCGCGGCGTTCGTCGCGCGCATCCCCGACTACGTCGCTCACGGTGTCCGGGCGTTTACTCTGAATTTGCAGGGCGGCATGCCGGGTTACGAGGGCGCCGAGAACTCGGCTTTTGTGGCCGACGGCTCGCTGCGCGAAAGTTATCTGCGTCGCGTCCGGCGGGTCATCGAAGCCAGCGATCGGCAGGGCGCGGTGGTGATTCTCGGTTGTTTCTACCAACGCCAAGATCAGGTCTTGGCGGACGCAAACGCGGTGCGCACCGGCGTCGTCAACGTCGCGCGGTGGATTCGCGATTCGGGTTTTCGAAACGTGGTCCTCGAAATCGCGAACGAGTTCCCGCACGGCGGATTCGATCGCGCGATCATCAAAACGCCGGCCGGGGAGGCCGAGTTGATCCGGCTCGCGAAACAGACCGCTCCGGGGCTGTTGGTTTCCAGCAGCGGCGTCGGCAACGGTCGGCTTGACGATCCGGCGGCGGAGGCGGCCGACTTCATTTTGGTCCACTTCAACGACACCAAGGTGGCGGACATTCCGGCGCGGATCGCGGCGCTGCGTCGCTTCGGCAAGCCGATTGTGTGCAACGAGGACGACAAGACCGGCGAGGCCGGCGCTCAAGCCTTGGAAGCCTGCGTGGCCAGCGGCGCGTCCTGGGGCTTCATGGCCGAAAAGGTCAATCAGGCCTTTCCGTTCCGGTTTGGTGGCGCGGCGGACGATCCGCCGGTGTACGCTGCCTTTGCGAGGTGTGCGGGTAAGTGAATCCGCGGGCGCAACCGGAGTCGTCCCGCCTCAGCGAGCGGGAGAGGAACGAGTGCCGCTGGTTTCGCTGTCTGACCGACGGTGGTTTTGCCAGTCGATCAGGGCGGCAACGGCTTCGTCGGTTGCCGCGAAGGCGTCCAAGCCTTGGTTGGCGCAAACCAGCACGGCGAAATCGCGCTCCGGCGCCAGCCAGGCATTGGCATAATACATGGTATTGCAGCCGCAATGATTCAGCACCGTGCCACCACCCCACGCGCGCTCGACCGCCAGCCAGCCCAGCGCGTAATCGCCACCGAACGTCGGCTTGGCCAACGCTTGATAGCTCTCCGGCTTGAGCAACCCCGGCTCGCCGCGCAGACCGCGCAGTTGGTCGGCAATGAACTTCGCCCAATCCGGGAGCGGGCAATGCACGGTGCCGGCCGGCCCGATTACGGGCGGATTGTCCACGGCGGGACCGTGGTCTTTGACCGGCTTCCCGCCGCTGAGGTGACCCCACGGCTGGTCGATCTCGCCAGGCGCACCCAGGCCGCCAAAGCCCGCGCTGGTCATCTTCAGCGGTGCGAAAATCTCTTTCCGCATCAGTTCCTCCCAAGACCGGTCAGTCACGCGTTCGATCATCGCGCCGGCGATGACGTAGCCGAGGTTCGAGTAAAGATAGGCGCTGCCGGGGGCGGAGCGTGGTTTTCGCGAAAGGCCTTCTTTGACGGCTTCGAGGCGTTGTTCCTGAAGGGTTCCCCGGCGGGCGATCCGCGCCCAATTCAGGTTCGGAACCACTCCGGCGCGGTGCGCGAGCAGGTGCCGCAGCGTGACCGCTTTGAAGTCGGGGTGGAAGTCCGGCGCCAAATCGGGAAACACCTCCGTCACGGTGGAGTCCCATCTGAGTTTGCCGCGTTCGACGAGGAGGGCGGCCAGCGTCGCGGTCATCGCCTTGGTGTCGGAGCCGAGGTGCCAGAGGTCGTTGGTGGTGACCGGCACGTCGGTGCCGCGCTTGCGGACGCCGACCGCGCCCAGCACTTGCAGGCCCTGGCTGGTGACGACCGCCCCGGCCATCGCTGGGAGGTCGCGCCGCTGACAAATCGGGGCGAGGAGATCCGTGACGGCCGGCTCGCCGGAGACCGGGCAGGTTGGCCCGCTCTTGGGGGCGGATTCGGCTTCGCCCGAAACGCCTTTCAAAGTTCCCAGCAACAAACCGAGTCCAACCAGAAACCAACCGGAGGCCGGCCGCAGATCCCAACCCCAAGCCACGCTTTGCATGGCGTCAGAATGAAGCCGGATCGCGGAGGCGGCAACTCCAGCGCCGGATTGGGCGGGCGACGTGGTCTGGTGCGTCAGCCGCCCACCCAGATCAAGATGATCAGATCCAGCACGAACAACAGGACGATGGTCAGTTCCAGGATGAGCATCCAGCGGTTGTTCTGGTCCTGCTTCAGCATCTCGTAGAGGTCGGCGAGCGTCTTGAGTTTCTCGTCGATGGTCCGGTGCCAATCCGCCAGGTGAAACCGCTCCGCGACGGTGGTGTAGATGCGCGCGAGGTGCCAGTCGCCGAAAAACTTCGTGATGTTCGACAACTCGTCGCTGAACCGGGCCAGGTCGATGCGAATTTCCTGAACCTCCCGCAGTACTTCACCGCGCCGGCGTTGGCGCGGCGACGCCAGATCGCGGTACGACCGGTCCAGCGCGTCGTCGAGCAGGCGGTCGTAAGCCTCCAGTTCGGTAAGCTGGAGGTTCGCCAGTTCCATGATGTAAAGCGTTTCGTCGAAGTGCCCCGGCTCGTCCACCAGCAACGCCGCGTCCCAGTCGATCACCACCAAGTCGTGCTGGTAGTAGCTCAGGAAGCGGCCGGTGGACTCGTCGGCTTCCTGCCGGGAGAGGAAACCCGGATCGTCCTCCTGGGTCAGCAACGAAGCCACCTGCCGCCGGTGGGCCTGAAGCCATTGCTCGGCGCTCGTCGGCGTGCCGTCCCGGCCGGTCATCGGCGCCGCCAGGCAAAATACAGTGTAGGCCTCGTCCTCGGCCAGTTGGCTCACCGGGCGGCCCAGGCAGGGCCGGAGCTGGTTCAGCACGTCCTCCGCGAGCCGGCGGACTTCGTCGTGCAGGACGCCGTTGTTGAATCGCAAGTCGTGGTAGGCCACCAGGTCATCGACGTGGTCCACCGCAAACGGCACGCGCACGGTGATGCTGATCGCGCCGACCGAGAGAATCTTCACGCCGCGCTCGACCCGCACCGGCCCGTGCGGTCCGAGGCGCTCGGCCGGCGGCAGGCGGACCATGCGGGGTTTGTAAAACAGCAGGCGGCGCGGACTGCGTTTGCTGGCGTCCACCCCGAATTCCGCCACCGGCTGCCCCAACAAGTCGCCTTGCGGCTGCTGGCGCATCTCGTAGCCGAGGTCGTAGGCGTAAATGTAAACCACCTCGCCCCGGTACCGCGGGCGGCCTCCGGAAGCGGCAACGACCGAGCTTGGAATTGGCGTGACCAGAGCTTGCATGGCGATTCCTGAACGAAACTTAGGCCCGCCCCGGGGCCAGTCCAACGGAAAGACGCGCGGGCCGGGGCAGCGTCGGGTGTCGGCCTCCGGCGCCTGTCTTCATTCCGCGTCAGCGGCGCGGACAGGCTCCCGCTTTACCGTCCCAACCACCAATGGAGGATTTGCGGGCCGGCGAAAACCCACAGCGCCGCCGCCCCCGCAATGAACGGCCCGTAAGGCATCGGCGCGGAGCGCGTGTGGCGTCGCAGGGCGATCATCGTCAGGCCCACCACCGAACCTACCAGCGCGCTCGCCATCAAGATGAACAGGACCGCCTGCCAGCCGAAGAACGCGCCGATCGCCGCCATGAATTTCACGTCGCCCTGGCCCATGACCTCGCGCGGTAACACCAGCCGGTCGGCCACGACCTCGAAGCCAGCCAGTTCGCCGAACGCAAACTCGTCCGGGCCGATGGTCACGCGCTCTTTGGTGACCGCCACCTCGACGTCGCGGTAGCAGCGGTCCACCATTTCCACCGTGCGCGCAGTCAGGCGGATGGTGTCGGTGCGGCGGTACAACACTTCCTCGTACGGCAATTCGTGGTCGGGCAGCACCAGGCTGGCCTCGGCGAAATAGACCGTCGTTCCCGGCGCTAAGACCACCGCGTGGCGGCCGAACAACAGCTTGCCCAGGCGCACCACGCCGTAGATCAGACCGCCGCCCACGAGCGCGCCGAGGAACGAGCGTTGCAGCGCTTCCACCGGCGTGTCGGCCTGGTGCAGCGCCGGCACCAGGAAAGAGGCGAGCACGCCCACCGCGACGCCACCGATCGTGATTTGGTCGGGGATGATGAAGTGTTCCCAGTCGATCTGCGTCGCCACGAGCAGACCCGAGAGCGCCACGCCATTCACCAGCGCGAGCGCGACCGAGTCGTGACCGAACACCAGCCAGCACGCCAGGAACAGCAGCGCGGTGAGCAGTTCCACCACGAAGTACCGCGCGGCGATGGCGCCGCCGCAAAACGCGCAGCGCCCGCGCAGCCAGAGCCAGCTCACCAGCGGCAGATTCAGCCGCCACGGAATGGCCCGGCCGCAGTGCGGGCAATGCGAGCCGGGCCGCAGCACACTTTCCTCGCGCGGCAGGCGATGGATGCAGACGTTGAGGAAACTCCCGACGATGGCGCCGAGGCAAAAGCTCACGACCGACCAGAAATGGAACGGCACCATGCCCCAGCTCTGGGCGTCGAAAAGGTCGGCGGCGAGCATGGTGAGTTTCAAGGCGAACCGTACACGGCTGTGCGCAGCGCGGCGCGCATCACCGCCACCGGGGCGGGCCGGCCGCTCCAGATTTCCAGCGCCTTCGCGCCTTGGTACAACAACATCCCCAGGCCATTAGCAACGCGGCAACCGGCCGCCCGCGCCGCGGCGAGCAACGGCGTTTCGGCGGGGCGATAGATCATGTCGTACACCGCCCGCGCCTGGCGGAGACTGAACGCCTGGCCATCGAACGGCAGCGCGTCGCCCGGTTTGAGGCCTAGCGACGTGGCGTTCAAGGCGAGATCCACTTCGCCGCGCGGATACCCGACCGCGACTTTCACGACGGGGAAACGCTCGCCGATTTCGCGCGCGACGCTTTCCGCTTTGCTGGCGGTGCGGTTCACCAGAAAGAGTTCGGCCGCGCCTTCGCTGGCCACCTTCAACGCCGCGGTCCGCCCCGCCCCGCCCGCGCCGAGCAAAAGCAC
>JAKCAB010000507.1 GCA_021839785.1 bacterium
CGCTGCGGAATCAGGCCATAACGGAGCAGCATCTGGTTGGACATTCGGGGAAAAGCCGCGAAGTTCGTTCGCTCCCGCTCGTACTGGCGTCGGCTGATCTCGAATTCGTCGGAGACAAAGGCCAACCGGGAGCGCAGCTCGCGGGTGCGCGCGTAAGACTCGGCGAGACCCCAGCGGTTCGGATGCCGATCCAAGCCGCCCGCCCATAACCCCCACCGGTTGGTCGAGCATTCGTAGGCGAAGGACGGTGCGCCGAACGGATCGGCGGGCAGCGCGGGAAGATCATCGGGCACCAGTTCAGTAAGCCGGTCCGGCCAGGCGCCGTGTTCGTCCCGGTACAGTCGCAGCGCCAGCACCAGCCGGCACACTTCGAGATTCGCCTGAATGGTGCGCAACCGCCGAATTGCCACGGCAACTTCCGCTACGGAGCCGCCCGATTCCCAGACTACCGGCCGGTCAATGAAACGCCGCATCACCGACCTTTCTCGGACCGCCGCCTCGAATTCGCGCACCCAGGCCAGCGCGGATTCGGTGTCGCCGCGTTCGAGCCGCGAAAGCGTCTGACCGAAGCAGGCGTCCCGCATTCGCACCAAATCCTCGCGGCGGGTGGCTCGCTGGACCGCCACATCCAGGACCGTCCCGAACGGCCGCAACAGCCGGCTCAACCCGCGAAACTCGAACAGGTCCGACGCCGAACCGCCGGAGAACACCTTCAAAACCGACTCCGGCACGGTGAGAAATTCCCGCCAGGCGGCCATGAACTCATCGCGAAAGTCCACGACTATGGAACTCCAATCCGGCATGGGCGGCGTTTCCGCTTCGGGCCAGTTCGGACCGAAGCGGGAAGCGATCCGGTGGCGCACCGCCCAATCGGGGTTGGGCAGCGATTTCGCGAGGCCGGTCAGTTCCTCCATCAAACGCTGCGCCGTGGCGCGGTCCAGGGCCGGACCGGTCAAGGCCAGGCGCCGCCAAGCCGCGGCAATCTGCCATTGCCGAAAATCCCAATTCCCGAAAGGTTCGAACCGCCACGCGCGGAGCAGTTCGTCAAACGCCTCGGCCGTCCGCCCGGCTCGCTCCGCCTCGGCTGCCTGCCACAAGCTGAAGTCAATCATGAGCCGGCACCCGGCATCCAGGATGGCGCTGCCGTCGGGCAGCGCGCGGTTCGTGCGGCTCAAAGCGACTGCCCTCATGCCGGCGATGAGTTGATGCTCATTGAGCCACGCGGCTATCCGGTCGCGATTCGTCACCACGTCCGGACCGAGCGTGCACCAGAGCTCGTTCGCCTCGCTCAGGCGGTGATAGCCTGCGGAGTTGGCCAGCCGCGTCTGACCCAGTTGGTACGGCCAGTACCAAAAACTGTCCGGTCCGATCTCCGACCAGGCCAGCAACGTGACGGGCTTGAATTGCCAGCCCGGCACCGCGCGCGGCAAACGCGTGAAACCGTAACGCCAGCCGAATTCCAACACCGCCGCGGCGAGCAAGAACAACAGCGCACCGCCCAGGAAGATTCGTTTCGTCCAACGCCAGGCACGGGCGAATCGGCCGCGGAGTCGATTCGTTCCCGCCGCGTTCCCAGGCACCGGTTTGGCCGGAGCACGAGCATCCCCGCGGTGGAGGCGCCTGACAAACTTGGTTGCTACGCGATGCATGAGTTTGGGCGGGCGCCGCTGCCCGCCTTTCTCCAGCTTTCAAGCCGCTTCCGCCAGTTTGGCGATTTTGACCGCTGCCGGCGAGCCTCGTTACGCCGCTCGCATCGTGAGGTCAGCGGAACGCGCCTGGTTGGTTCATTGGTCGGCGCGCCGGCTTCCAGCCGGCCCCGCGGGTTGCTCGCACTCGCAAAGCCGGTCACAGACCGGCGCTCCGGTATGTCGGTCCTTTGTGCGGTTGGGGGAACGTGCGGGTCATCCCGTCGCGTCCAGCCGGCCGTACCGGCGGATTTGTGGCCAAATCCACGCCACCGCGAGCACGACCAGGATCGTGCCGACGCCGCCCGACACCACCGAGACGACCGGGCCGAACCAGTGCGCCACGATGCCGGACTCGAATCCGCCGAGTTCGTTCGACGTGCCGATGAACAGGCTGTTGACCGCCGAGACGCGACCGCGTTTTTCGTCCGGCGTGAGCAGTTGCACCAACGTGTGCCGCACCACCACGCTCACGTTGTCGGCCATGCCGCAGGTGAACAGCATGGCCCAGCCCAACCCGTACCAGCGCGCGAAGCCGAAGCCGATCGTCGCCAGGCCGAAGACGGCCACCGCGCACAACATCGCGCGGCCGGCCTTGGGGAGCGGTGGCCGGTGGGCGACGATCATCGCCGACAACAAGGACCCCAACGGCAGCGCCGCTTCCAGGAAACCCAGCCCGGTCGGGCCGACGTGGAAGATGTCCTTGGCATAGACCGGCAGCAGCGCCGTGGCCCCGCCGAGCAGGACAGCGAAAAGGTCGAGCGTGATCGTGCCCAGGATCACCGGCTGGGCGAACACAAACTTGAAGCCCACCGCCAGGCTGGTCAGCGTCATCGGCTCGCGTTGGGTCTGGACGCGCTGATAGCAAACAAAACTGAACAGCAGCAGGCAAATCGCGGAAGCCAACGCGTTGAGCAGATACACCGACGCCGCGTGGTGCGTGAGCGCGATCACGGCCCCGCCGGCGGCCGGTCCCGCCACCGAGGACAATTGAAAACTGCCGCTGCTCCAGGCCACCGCGCGCGGAAAAAGTTCGCGCGGCACAAGCTGGGGAAGAAACGCCGAGCTGGCCGGCCACAGGAACGTGCGTGCCGTGCCCACCAGAATCAGGCAGATGTAGATCCAGAAGGTCGGGGCCTGGAGCGCGGAAACCAGCGCCAGCCCCGCGCTCGCCAGCCCCAGCAGGCCGGTCATCCAAAGCAGGATGTGCTTCCGGTTCAGATTGTCCGCCAGGTGGCCCGCCGGCAGGGTGAACAGGAACATCGGCACCATGTTGCTCAGGCCCACCAGCCCCAGCGCCAGCGCGGAGTGCGTACGGTCGTAAAGCTCCCACCCGACCGCCACCGTGAGCATCTGCTGGCCCAGCGACGCGATGAAGCGTCCGATCAAATAGAGCAGCACATTGCGGTTCCGCAGCACCTCGTACGGGCTGACGTGCGGAGACGTCGGGACCGAACCGCCTTTTGACGCGGGGTCACTCATTGGGACAACCACAACACGGCGGCGAAGGTTAGGCGTCAAATGCCGGCGGGGCGAGCCTTTGTGCAGTGTGCCAGCCGTTGAAGTAGAAAGGGCGCGGGAGCGCTTGGGAGCGCGCCGGTCCTCTGGCGCCTTGCCCGGGGCTGCTTCCAAAGTCCGGGGAACTGCCCTGAAATCTGCGCCCTTCCTCGGACAGGAAAACCCGAAAGCCGACCTGGACCGCGAAATGCCTTTCGCCTTTCGATCTTCGGTTTGGCTCCCGCCGATTTTCGCGCAGCCCGGCGCTCTGCTGCGGCGTTGAGCAAAAACCAGCGGGCGGCCGGCCCAACCGGGCCTAAAGCGGCGGTGGCGCGGGGCTTTGACGGACGGCTAAATTTCCTTCCACACCCCCGGCACGGGTGCGGGGTAACGTCCGTTGGCGTCGGCGGTCACGGGCGCGGGGCTTTGCAGGTTCAAACCGTCCACGTCCGCGCAGAACTTGAAGTCGGACGCCATCGCGTCGTCCCAGGTGACGATCTGGCCGGAATGCACCGCCGCCCGGCCCATGATGGCGGCGAGGCCCGAGTAAGCCGCGCGCTTCGCCTCGTTGTGTGGCTTGTTGTTGCGGATGGCGTCGAGCAGGACGTTCCACTCGGCCTGCCACGGGTCCACCGTTTCGCGTTCGGGCCGCCAGGCGATGTTCGCGCGTTCGATCCGCTGGTCCTTGTACATCTGCACCGTGGGCGCATGGATGTCGCCGGAGAACTGCGCGGCGCACTTGGTGCCGTGCACGAAAGTGGCGAATTCGTTCTGGCATTTCGGAATGTACCGGCCGGTGACCAGTGCCTTGGTGCCGTCCGCGAACGTGTACTCGACCGAGTAGGTGTCGAAGTTCTGCGAGCAATCCGTGCTGTCCGGGCCGCGCCCGCCGACGCCGTGCGCCGTTACCGGCCAGCCGTCCTTGATCCAGCAACACTCGTCGATCTGGTGGATCATCAACTCGAGGAAGATGCCGGACGACGCCCAGAAGAACTGGTACGGGATGCGAATCTGCGCGAGCAGCTCGGTGGGTTGCGGATTCAACCGTCCCATCCGGTAACCCGAATCCATCCGGTACGCGCGGATCAACTGGATGTCGCCCATCGCGCCCTCGCGCATCCGCTGGATCAACGCCTGTCGCGCGGAGGAATGGCGGCACATCACGCCCGCGCCAATCTTGAGGCCCTTCGCCTCCGCCGCCTCGCCGGCTCGGAGGATGCGTTTGATGCCTCCAGGGTCGGGCGCAAAATTCTTTTCCATGAAAACGTTTACGCCCTTGGCCACGGCGTACTCGACGTGAATGGGGCGGAAGGCGGCGTGGGTGGTGCACAACACCACGTCGCCGGGGCGCAGCGAATCGATCGCCTTCCGGTACGCGTCGAAGCCGAGGAAGCGCCGGTCGGCCGGCACGTCGATGCGGTCGCCGTACTTCTCGCGCAAGGTCTGGTACGAGCGGGTGAGTCGATCCTCAAAAAGGTCCGCCATCGCGATGAGCTTGGTCCGCCCGCCGGGGGCTTCGAGGGCGTTGGCGACCGCGCCGGTGCCGCGTCCGCCGCAGCCAATAATGGCGAGTCGAATCGTGTTGTCTTCCGCGGCGTGAACGTGCGGCAAGAGCACGCCCGCGAGGGCGGAAGCCGCCGCGGCCTGGCCGGTCTTGGCGAGAAACTCGCGTCGGGTGGTGGGGGAAGCGTTGGTTGCATTCATCTGAGGATTCTTCCTGTTGTGGAAACTTGGTTGCCGCCTGTGGTCAGGCCTTCAGGTATTGCTTCGGGAACTTCCACGGCGCGCGGTACTCGGGCACCGCCAGCCGCGCCGCTTCCTTGTCGCCGACGATTTCCTCCTTCACCGGGTCGAACCGGATCGACCGCCGCAGCTTCAGCGACAGCAGGCTGAGCACGATCGGGACATCCACGCGGGTGTGGTAAAACACGCTGCAACTCGGTTGCTGGCGCGACTTGATGCAGTCCAGCCACTCGCGTTCGTGGCCCGGCGAAGGCGGGATGGAAGGCGGCGGCGGTTCCTTGCCTTCCATGCGCTTGCCTTCGGCCAGCACTTTGTACATGCCGTAATTCACGTACATCGTGCCGTTGGCGCCGTGGAAATAAATGCCCAGCCGGCGCTCCGGTTCCTGCGATTTCATCAGGAAATCATAGCTGTTCGTGAGCGATGACATCCAGGTGAGCGTGTGATTCGGGTACTGCCAGAGCACCTCGTGGTGATCGTAGGCGTCGCCGTCGTCCTTCAGGATGTACCGGCCGCCGGCGGAACTGGTCACGGTCGGGTAGCCGAGGTCGAGCGCCCAGATTGGCAGGTCGATGATGTGCGGCGCCATGCCCGGAGTCCAACCGCCGCTGTAGGCCATCCACGAACTGTGATAATACGCGTCCGCCGCCAGGATCGGATTGAACGCGCACTTCGGCGCCGGCCCGCACCACAGGTCCCAATCGAGGCCGTCCGGCAGCTTCAAATCTTTGGCGTGGCCCACGCCGTCGGGCGACTGGTTCATCACGTTGAACGTGCGCACCGTGCCGACCGAGCCGAGCAAGCCCGCGCGGACGAACTCGACCACGCGCCGGTAGTTGTCGCTGGCGTGAATCTGCGTGCCGATTTGCGAAATGCGGCCGTGCCGCTTCACGGCGTTGCGCACGGCGAGACTTTCGCCCAAATGCAGCGTCATCGGCTTTTGCAGATAAATGTCCTTGCCGGCTTCGCAGGCGGCGATGGCGATCAGCGCGTGCCAGTGCGGCGGCGTGGCGATGATCACGGCATCGACGTCCGGCGCCGCGAGCACGTCGCGGAAGTCGGCGTACGGCTTGCAGGTGTCCTTGAACTGCGCGACCACCGAATCGCGGCGCGCCTTCCACACGTCGCACGCAGCGGTGACCACCACGTCCGGTTGCGGCGCGCAATTGCTCAGGTTCGCCCGTCCCATGCCGCCGCAGCCAATCAGGCCAAGGTGGATGCGGCTGTTCGGTCCGGGCTTCGGAGCGGCCGACGGTTCGCCGGCCAGGCTGGCGTGCCGGGCGGCAAAACCGATGGCCGTGACGGTGGCGGCCTTCTCGATGAAGGCGCGCCGGCTTAGGTTTGAGTTTGGGTTCATGCGCAGGTTCCTTTCAGTGATTCATGGTTCGACAAGCTTTGCCCGCGGCGGATTGGCGTAACCGCTCCAGACCTCAGCCAGGCGGCTCTCGGTAGCCAGGCCGGTGTGAATCCACAGCCGATGGCGCAGAGCCAGCGGTTTTTCGCGGGACAGCGGCACCTCGCGTTCGCCGGGAAACGCGGGCATGACGTAGTTCAACTCCGGGTAGGTCCTCAGTTCGTTTGGGTAAAGCGGATTGCCGACACTCTCAAAAATCGCGAGGCCGGCTGGGCGTTTGCCGCCCGCGAACACGCCAGAGCAATCCAGCCAGGAACGGCGCGGCGCGGCGCCGGGCGGATCGACGCGAGCCGTGATCACCCGCTGCTCGGCTGGTTGCGCGCGCAGCCCGAAACCGCCGTAGCCGCCATGCGGCCGGCCGCCGATCGCCACCCGCTCCGCCAACGCCGTGAGCCGGACTTCGATATCAACGAGTCGGTCACCGCCGAATTGGCGAAAGGCGCGGATCAACACTTCTTCGCGCACGATCGGGTTCGTGTCGCCCCATTTCCAGACGTTCTCGGCGTCGAGCAAGGCGAAGACCGGGCCGGCTTCGACCCGGCGCATCGCCACCGGGCGCGCCCACACGCCGACCACGGCCCAGATGTCGCGCACCTCGTCGCCCCAGCGGGTCACCGGCCACGACCAGCCGATGCCGCGGTGATGCGGGTGATCCGGCGGATAATCCGCGGTGAGCAACTCCCCGTTCGGTCCGAACAGCGGCATGATATAATCGCCGCGGGCGTAGTTGGTGGGGATGCCGGCCGGCACCGGCACCGTGCCTTGGTTGTATCGCAAAACCGGCGACGCGCCCTCGTGGATGTCGTAATAACGGTTCGCCACGTCGGCCTGGACGTTCATTGCGTCCGGCGCCGGATCCGCGACTTCGATCAGGCGAAACCGCCGTTCGCCAGCCGGGCCGGGCGGCAACAGCCACCAGAGCGTGCCGCGCGAGGCTCCCGGCGCGTCCGGTTCGAATTGCACGGGCAGCAGCACAGCGGAGCGCGCGTTTTCGCTCGTGATCTCCACCAAACGCAGCCGCGCAGGATCGGCTTTACCGCCCGGCAGAGTCGCCAGGTCGAATGCGACCGCCGCCGGCACAGCTTGGCCCGTGGCCGGCCTTGCTCCACCTGAGACGACCACGAGGCGTTCGCCAGCCAATGAAGTTCGGACGAGTGCGAGCAAGGCAGCGAGCAAAGCGAGTTTCGCGGGGCGCATAAGCGGTGGTTCGGTCGCGAGCAAACCACAGTGCGGTCGGGAGATCAATTGAGCTTTGTGGACGGCGCGCGCCGCCTGTTTCGACAGCGGGGCAATTTTTGTCGCAATTGCGACATTTTTTGTACCACCCGGCACCGATGCTTTCCGTTTCCCCCGGCGGGACAACCGGCCCTGGCTAATCCGGACGTTGGCAAGCAGTCAGGTCCACGAGCCTCAGCCAGAAACTGAGCTGCGCCCCGGTTGCCGAGGAAATCCGCTTGCCCGCCGGGCCGCCCGCGAATTTCATCGGCCCGCCGCTGGCCGGGACAAAATGCAAGCGCTGACGAAAGCCGGGCGGCCTTGGCATGAACCCGCACCACGAACTTGTCGCCACCGCGGTTTTTGCGCTCACCTACCTCCTCATCAGCGGACGGCGACTGAAGATTCTGCCGCTGAACCGTCCGGCTGCGGCGCTGCTCGGCACCGTGCTGATGGTGGCCACCGGCGTCCTCACGCCGCAGCAAGCCTACCGCGCGGTCGATTACGACACGCTGGTGCTGTTGCTCGGTATGATGTTGATCTCCGCCTATCTCGGCCTGGCCGGCTTCTTCGATTGGGCGGCCGACTGGGTGCTCCGCGTCGGCCGCACGCCGCAACGGCTGTTGCTCTACTTGATCGTGGTGTCCGGCTCGCTCTCGGCGTTGCTGGTGAACGACACCGTCTGCCTGATGCTGACCCCGCTGGTGGTGGCCGTGATGGTGCGCAGCGGCCTGCCCCTGCCACCGTACCTGCTCGCGCTCGCCATGAGTGCCAACCTGGGCAGCGTGGCCACGCTGGTGGGCAATCCGCAGAACATGATCGTCAGCCAACTGGGCCGGGAACACCTCACCTTCGTGCGCTTCTCCGCGTCGCTCCTGCCCGTGGCGATCGCTGGCCTCGCCCTCGAATACGGCGTGCTCCGGTTCGGGTTCCGGCGCGTGCTGGGCGCCGCGATCATCCGGCCGCCCCAGCGGGTTGCGCGCCCGCTGGACGTGCGCCTGGTCTCGATCAGCCTCGGGTCATTGGCGCTGGTGTTCGTCGGCTTTCTCGGCGGTTTGAACCTCGCCTGGACGGCGCTGGCCGGCGGCGCGTTGGTGATGGTGCTGGCCCAGCGCGACACGCATGAAGTGCTCAAGCTCGTGGACTGGCACCTGCTGGTGTTCTTTGCCGCGCTCTTCGTGGTGGTGGAAGGCCTCAACGGCACCGGCCTGACCGATCAAGCCTACGACCGGCTCCGCGGCGTGTTCGGCGCCACTGCGACCGCGCAGGCTTGGAACTTCGCGTGGTTCGCCGCACTGGGTTCGAACGTGTTTTCCAACGTTCCCTTCGTGCTCGTGGCCGGGAAATGGATCGCCAGCTTCCAGAACCCCGAACTGATGTGGAAGGTCATGGCGCTCGCCACCACGTTCGCCGGCAACCTCACGCTGCTGGGCTCGGTGGCGAACCTCATCGTGGTCGAGTCCGCGCGCGGCCATTGCGAAATCGGTTTCTGGGACTACGCGCGCTTCGGCATCCCCATCACGATCCTGACGACGATCGTGGGAATGGGGTTGTTGCTCCTGCTCGGGTGAGGATCCCCCTTATTTCACCAACACCGCCCGGTAGAACCGTTGCAGGCCGGCGCCCGCGGTGGTGTCCACCTTCGACGCCGACTCGCCCGCGGCGTGAACGTCGCCCGGCACAGCACTCCAATCCGGTGCCTCGACCGAGTCTTTGAATTGCACGCGGTAGGTCTTGCCCGGAACCGCGCTCCAAATCACGGTCACGCTGCCGCCCCCGGCACCGCTCAACGTGAGCACGCGCAACGCCGAGCCTTCTTTCGTCGGATCGGTGCCGGCGGTGTATTCGGCGCGGTCAGACATCCCATCGCCGTCGAGATCACTCGCGCCGTCGCGGACCAGGCTGTTGAAGTAAGTCAGTTCCCAATCGTCCGGCAGACCGTCCTGGTCGGAGTCGGCGACCGGTCCGGAGCCAAGCCGTAGCACGAAGAGGTCGCTGGCTCGATTCAAGTCGCCCGCCGCCAAGTCGGTGGCCCAACTCATAAACACCGCTGTGCGCCCGTCCGGTCCAATCACCGGCGAGAGCGAGCCGAAGTTGGGGAAGGCGCCCGCAGCGGTGGCGCTCAACAGCAACGTCCGGCCCGCCGCCAGGTCGCGCACAAAGATGTCGCCGTAGCCGTTCGTGTCGTGCGGGACCAGGTTGGTCGCCACGCTCTTGAACACGACGTAACGGCCATCGCCACTGATCACTGGCTGATAGGATGAGCCGTTGCCGGGAGTTACTCCGTCCAGGCTGACGCTCACGAGGTTCGTGGTGTCGCTCGCGAAATCGCGGACGTACACTTGGCGCCGGGCGGCCGGGTTGGCCAGATAAGTGTACGCCACCCGCTGCCCGTCGGCCGAGAGCGACGGGTTGCTCGCGCCCGCCGGCAAGACCAGGCTGGCATCGCCCGTGAGACTCCGCACCAAAACGCTGTAGAAGGTCGCGTTCGTGCCGGCAAAGGCCGCCCACTGCGAGTCCGCGCTGATCGAAATCGGCTGCGGTTCCGTTCCTGTGAGTCGAAGTGCGGTACCCGACAAGTCCTGCACTCTGGTCGTGGTCTGGCTGGCCAGGTCGCGAACGTAGAAGAACAACACCCCATCCCGGAAGAGGACGTGCCGGCCATCCGGCGTCATCACCGGCGAGAACCCGCCTTCGAGCCGACTGCTGGTGCCATCGTCGTCGATGGTCACGAGTTGATTGGTCCGGGCGATTCGGTCGAACACGAATACGTCACGAATCGGGCTCAGAAATTGCTGCCGCAGCGGATTGACCAGGTTGGGCGGCATCAGATTCGTGGCCAAGCTCTCGAAGGCTGTCCACCGGCCGTCGGCGCTGATGTTGGGAGCGAGCGAACTGCCGGCGCCGCTACCGGTCCCACCGGGCACGTGGCTCGCGAGTTCGGTGGTGCCCGTCTCCAAATCGCGCACGAAAACGTCGTTCAAGCCGTTGGTGTCGCCCTCCACCAAATCGCTCGCCAGGCTGGCGAACGCGACAAAGCGACCATCCGCGCCGATCACGGGGCTGTGCGAACCGCCGTTGCCCGACGCCGTCCCGGCAAGGTTGACGCTCACGAGCGTGTTCGAGCCGGTGGTGAGGTCGTGCAGAAACACGTCGCCGACACCATTCCGGTCGTTCGGGACCAAATCCTCCGCAGCGCTGGTGAACACGAGATAGCGACCGTCCGCACTGAGGCATTGCGGTCGGGCCGAACTCGGGCCCGCGGCCGTGATCGAGATCACCGCGGGGTCGCGCGGCGAAAGCAGGCGCAGCTCCAGCGGATCCAGGGTCAACAAAAACGCGTCCTGCGCGTGGTTGTTGTCGCCGGCGATCAGGCCGGGCGCGTCGCTGCTGAAACCGAGCCGGTTCAAGTCCGCGCTCCAGACCGGATGCCACAGGTTGGGACTGCCCTCACCCCGCGTCGCGTCCGAAGCGCTGACCACGGCCGCCGTGTTGACCACCAAATCGTAGCGGAAAACGTAAACGCCCGGCGCTGCGAAGCCGGCGGTCGGGGCGAGGATTTGGGCTTGGTCCGCCACGAAGCGTCCGTCGGCGCTGACCACCGGCCCGCCGACCTGTCCAACGTCCGTGGCGTCGGCGACCGGCACTTCGAGCTGCGTCAGCGATTGGTCGGTCTCGCGCCAGACGAAGACCGCGTCGGGCGCTTGGGCTGCGGCCAGCACGTTGCTCCGGCTGCCTTGGAAGGCGATGACACTGCCGTCGGCATTCGCCGCGATGGGCAGAGGGCCGAACAGAGGCAGACCGGCCTCGGCCAGGTTCGTCGCCACGAGCAAGGTCGTGTCGCTCGCCGGGTCGTAACGGAGCACCAGCGGGCCATAGGCGTAAATCAGGAAGCGCCCGTCGCCGCTGAAGGTCGCCTTCCAAGGCACGAGCCGGGAGGCGGGCGTCACGTCGATCGGAAAGTTCGTCGCGCCGCGGCTGACCCAGAGGTTTGCCCCCGCCGCGATGTCGTGCAGGTAAAGCAACGGCTGGGAGTTCGTGGCGGGAGTGTCAGCCGCCAAACCGGTGCTGGCGCTGAAAAAGGCGAGCCGCCGCCCGTCCGCGCTGAGCACCGGTCCCGAGGAAGCCTTGGCGCCAGTTTGAGGGCTGGCATAGCCTTGGCTCACCAACCGGAGAGTCCCGGTCTTGACGCTGTAAAGGAACACGTCGCTCGCGAGATTGGCATCGGTCACACCCGTGACAAGGTTGGTAGCGTTGGCATTACTCTCAAGCGCGATCCCGGCCCCGTCCGGCGTCATGACCGGCGCCTCCGAAGCCCCGCCACCGGCGGCTGCCGTGGCAGGCGTGGTGCTGACCCGAACGGTGCTGCCGGTTACGCAGTCGCGGAAGAAAACGTCCTTCAAGCCGTTGGTATCGCCCGGCACGAGATCACTGGCCTCGCTTTCAAAAACCACCCAGTGGCCATCGTCAGAAACGCTCGGCGCACCGGAGTAACCGTGGCCAGCCGCGCCGAAAGGAGTCGCGCTCACGAGGCTCAACTGTCCGCTCGTGGTGTCGAAAAGGTAGAGCTGGGCAAAGTCGCCCGGGTTTGCACCCACGGCCAGATCGGTAGCGCTGCTGGCCAGGACGATGAAGCGGCCATTTGCGCTCATCGCGGCTACGGTTGAATCGCCGTTGGCCGTGGCCGATCGAATGGCGGCGGCGCTGAGAAGCTGCGGCGTGGTGCCGGTGGCAACGGTGACGACGAGAGTCGTTGAAAGCGCCAGCGCAACAAAAATCCCTGAAAGCCAGTTTCGCGTGGACATAGACCGGTTTGTTTGAGGTTTTCTACTCGCATAAACTTAGCAATACCTGTGCCAGATCGATGATGCCGAATTCGCAGTTGTACCGTCCAGACGTTCCGGCGGTCTTGTCGATGGCACAGACTCTGCTAAACAAAAGCGCGAAATTGGATCCACTCTCACGACCATGAAAACCAGGTGTTCGGATTTTCGGCCTCTGCGGTTCGGTGCCGTTTCAACCTCCCGCCCAGACTGCCGGGCATTTACCCGCACGGACCTGCTCGCGCTCCTGTTTGCCACGGGTCTGCTGGCCGCGCTGGGCCTGCCGGCGCTGGCCACCTCCGGCCGCGGCGCCGCCAGCGCGGGTTGTCTGAATAACCTGCGCCGCCTCGCCCAAGGCTGGCTGCTGTTCGCCGAAGACCACAGCGGCTTCCTGCCGGGCAACGTCGATAATGGCTCGACGACCGGCTACAACTGGGTGGGCGGGCAGGCAGGGCCGAGTGGCGCGCAGGAATTCAACCCGGAGATCCTTCAGAATCCAACCCAGTCCCAACTTGCCAGCGACCTCTGTCGCGAAGCCGACCCGTTTCTCTGCCCAGCCTATCTC
>JAKCAB010000054.1 GCA_021839785.1 bacterium
CTGACCGTCGCCTACAACAAGGTCGAGATCATCAAGACCAACAAGACCGTCTCCCTGGAAGGAGGACAGATCGTCACGATTACCAATGTGCCGCAACCGGGGCGGGTGGATTTGGTGGTAACGAAACGGGCGCTGATCAAGGACGTGGCGCTACTGGCCGGCGACTTCACGGTCGAGGGGGTGAACTATCTGCCGGGCGACCCGCTGACGCTGACGGCGAAGGTGCGCAACACCGGCAACCTGGCCGTGAGCAACGGGGTGCTGGCCTTCTACGATGGGAATCCCCAGGCCGGTGGTGTAGCGATCGCAAATCTGGCAGGGTCGGGCTGGCTGGAAGGTGGCGCCAGCGTGGCGATGTCGAATGTGTGGGTGGTGCCGGAACCTGCCGCGCCGCACACGCTCTTTGCCGTCGTCAATCCGGGAAGCACCATCGCCGAGTGGCCAGGATTCGAGACGAACAACACCCAGAGCGTCAAGATCGGGGGGACGGACCTTGCTGTATCGTTGCTGTCCCGCAGCGCCGAGACCAACGGCGCCGTGCGGGTGATCGCGCAGGTCCAGAACCTCGGGACTCCGGCGGCAGTGGAGTCGGTGCTGGCGATCCGCCGTGCCGGCCAGACCAACGCACCGCTGGCCAGCGCTCAAGTGCCGGCGTTGGAACCGGGGCGCTTGTCACAGGTGGCGCTGGACCTGCCGCCGGGAACGCAGCCGGAAGGCGAAGCGCTCTACCGGCTCATGGCGGATGACGCTCACGTTTTGGCCGACGTGGATACCAACAACAACACGACCACGTTCGCCGTGAACCTGTGGGTCGATTCCGATAAAGACGGCATGCCGGACAGTTGGGAGCGGGATCACGGGTTCGACCCGAGCGATCCGACGGACGCGGCGCAGGACAAGGACAGCGACGGCATGACCAACCTGGCGGAATTTCGGGCGGGAACCGCCCCGGCCGATCCGTACTCGTACCTTCGGATAGAATCGCTGGTCGTCGGCGGCGAGGCAGCCGGCGTCGAAGTGCGCTGGGGTTCGACCGCAAACCACCTTTACACGGTCGAGCGCTCCGTTGCGGTGCCTGGAGGTTTCACGCCGGTCACTGAACACGTACTCTCCACGCCACCGGAGAACATCTGGGTGGATCGGGGCGCGACCAACGCAAAGACCCATTTCTATCGGCTGAAGGTGGAGTAGTCGGCGTAACCGGATCCACCTCGGGGCGGCGCGTTTTGTGACGCTTCCGGGCACTGGGGTCGCGCTGACCGTGTTCCGCGAAATGGCTGGCGCGTTGGGCATCGACGCCACCTTTTCGCTGGGGACACCACGGAAGAAGCCGATTTGCGCGAGTTGGCCCGGCACCTTTTGCCGGAAGCGGGGAAGCCTGGCGCTGAACTGGTTGTCGGCTGTGCGCTGGGGCGAAAGGACGTTTCCGGCCTGGGTGACTTACTTCGCGGGCAGCCGGGCGAGCGCGCCGACCTCGTCTGCCGAGAGCGCGCGCAACGACATCGTGAAGTCAGCGAAGTCGGCGGCGAGGAATTCGTTCCCCGAGAAATTCGGATTGCCGCCCAAGGCACAGGTGCGCGCCACGCTGTTGATGAACGGCGGCACCGCTGTTGCTTCGCGCGCCCGGCCGTCGAGGTAGAGCGTCAACTGCGGACCGCGCTTCACCGCCGCCACGTGGTGCCAGACGCCGACGTCGATCGGGACGCCCTTGGTCGAAAAGCCTTGCTGGGCCTCGATGCGCGCGAAGAGCTGGCCGTGGTCAATGGTCAGCCGGAGCGGATCGTCCATGCCGGCGGCCCAGGCGCTGAAGACCTGGCCGATCCGACCCTCCGGCAATGCCGCCAGACGAAACCAGACCGAGATGGAGTAGTCTTCGTCGAGTTCTTCTGGTAACGCGTAGATCAACATCTGGTCGTGTCCATTCAACCGGACCGCGCCGTTCGCGGAGCCGTCTTGTCCCCTGGTGGGCGCAAATCCAGTCGCGCGTTTCAACCGGCCGAATTCGGGCTTGGGGTCTCCGTGCAACGCAGCCTTCACGACCAATCCTCCGGGGCCAGGCTCGAATTCGTCGGCGCTGGCGGATGCGGGCGCCTGGGGATCGAAACGAAACCAGGCCGCCGGCTCCGCGCTGGGCGTTTCACCCTGCGGGCCGCACGCGACAACTCGCCAGAAATACCGGCGTTGCGGCTCCAGCCGCGATTTGAATGCGTTGCCCACGTCCGTCCGAGACCGCTTCAGGCCGGCGAGTTCCACGACGGTTTTGGCGAAGTCCGGCGAGTCGCTGATCACGAGTCGATAGTCGGTCAGGGTGGCGTTGGTCTTGGTCGTCCAGCGAAACGCGGTCTGGCCGGGGCCGATGGTCGCGCCGTCCGCGGGCGAGCGGGTGATCGGCGGTGGTGGCGGCGGGTTCGCGGCCGGCAACCAGGAACGGTACCGTGTGCCCGCGGCGCCGGCGCTGGCGAAGTCGCAGAGCCGCAGTGTCCGGCCGTCCGGCGCGGGTAAATCAACCAGGAGCCACGGCGTGGGCGTAGTCT
>JAKCAB010000498.1 GCA_021839785.1 bacterium
AAGTGCCTGTCCCGCGTGAGCACCGCGGCGTCGATCCGCAGCGCCGAACAGGCGATGAGGATGTCCTGCGCCGGCAAAGTCACGCCCTTGCGATCCAGCGTCCACGCCATTTGAGCCGCTTCTTCCCAGAGGCGGTTATCCGTGGGCACATTGCGCAACACACTCAGGAACGCCTCGAACGCCCGCCGCTGTTTGGACCCGATGATGCCGCGCATGACCTCCATGCGGACCATGCCGCAAGTGGCCAGATCGGTCGTAGCGGCCCGGCTCACGAGTTCCAGCGCCGGGTCGCGCCCTTCCCGCAGCAACCCGATGAAGACGCTGCTGTCAACCAGCACGACGCTTTCCATAGCGTGCACCAGTGGCGGCAGTGCGGTTGGCGAGGAGGTCGTAGTTAGGATCCACCGCGTCTTTCAGCTCTGCCGCGCTCAGACCGAGACCGGTCTTCGCATAGCCGCGGAGCAGGTGGCGGCGCTCCATTTCCCGCAAAGCCAGATCCACCGCCTCGGTCTTGCTGGCACAACCGTGAATCTTGATCACCCGATCAAGCAATTCCGCGTCGATGTGCATCGTCATCTTCATGCCATACTTGGTATGGCATCTTTCCGTTTTCCGCAAGTCGATTTTTGTCAGAACGTCGTGAGTAGTTCAAAGGCGAACAAAAGCGGCGCGGCGCGCGGATCCTTCGCGTGCGCCGATCGAAGACGTGTCCAGCACGGGCCGCAGCGGAACTACACCGCTTGTTGCCCCCCGCCGTCGGCGCCGCCACCGTCGAGGTCGATGAGGATGTCGCGCGGCTCGGCGCCCTTGCTGGGACCGACAATTCCCCGCCGTTCCAACTCATCCATGATCCGCGCGGCGCGGGTGTAACCCAAGCGCAGCCGGCGTTGCATCAACGACACGCTGGCCTTCTGCTCGCTGCGGATCACTTCGATGCACTGCTGGATCAGGTCTTCGTCCTCGTCACAGCCGTTGTCGTCGCCGAAGCTGTTGCTCGGCGCCGAGAGTTGCTTGTGGATTTCCAAGTCGTAATTCGGCTTGCCCTGGCGGGCGATGAAGTCCACGGCGCTCTGGATTTCCTGGTCGGTGACCAGGGCGCCTTGCGCGCGGATGAGTTTCGCCGAGCCGGGCGGCAGGTAGAGCATGTCGCCTTTGCCCAGCAACTTGTCCGCGCCCATCGCGTCCAGGATGGTGCGCGAGTCCACCCGCGACGCGACTTGGAAGGCGATGCGCGCCGGAATGTTGGCCTTGATGACGCCAGTGATCACGTCCACGGAGGGGCGTTGCGTGGCGACAATGCAATGAATGCCCGCCGCGCGCGCCATCTGGGTGATCCGGGCGATCGCCATTTCCACGTCCGCCGGCGCCACGAGCATCAGGTCCGCCAGCTCGTCGATGATCACCACAATGTAGCTGAGCTTGTCGGGGATGACGATGTCCTCGTCTTCGGGCACCACGATGTCTTCGTCCACCTGCACCGCGAAACCGTCGGTGCCGGGTTCGATCTTTTCCTTTTTGGCTGCCAAGGGCAGTTCCGGCTCGCGGGTCGGCAGCGGCTTGTCTTTCGGGCGGTCGTTGAAAGCCTTGATGTTGCGGACGCCGACGCGGGCGAAGATTTGGTAGCGCTTCTCCATTTCGCTCACCACCCAGCGCAGCGCGAGGATGACCTTCTTCGGATCGGTGACGACCGGCACGACCAAGTGCGGCAGCGCGTTGTACTGCTGGAGTTCCACCACCTTGGGATCGATCATCACGAACCGGAGCTGGTCCGGCGCGAACCGGTACAGCAAGGACGCCACGATCGAGTTGATGCACACCGACTTGCCCGAGCCGGTGCTCCCGGCGATCAGCAGGTGCGGCATGTCCGCGAGGTCGCCGATGAGCGGGTGGCCATAGACATCCTTGCCGAGCGCCAGCGGGATGCGCGCCTTCGAAGTGCGCCATTCCTCGGATTCGAGCAACTCGCGCAGAATCACCTTCGACTTGATTAAGTTCGGCACCTCGACGCCGACCGAGCTTTTGCCGGGCACGGGCGCGAGGATGTGAATGCGCTCGGCCTTGAGCGCGGCGGCGATGTTGTTGGTGAGGCTGCTGATCTTCTCGAGCTTCACGCCAGGGGCGGGATGCAGTTCGTAGCGCGTGATGGTGGGGCCTTTGGTGATGTCGCCGAGCGAGACCGAAATGCCGAACTGCTGGAGCGTCTGCTGCATCAACCGCGCGTTCGCCATCAACTCTTCTTTCGATTCGGTCGGCTTCACCGTCAGGTCCGGCAGGCTGAGCAAGGCGAGCGGCGGCAGCTTGTAGTTGCCGATCTGCGGCGGCTTGGCGACGGACAGCGGCTTGGGCTTGGGCTTGGCCGGCGGCAGCGGCGGGCGCGGTTGAACCGTTGCTGGCGGCGCCGGCGGCGCGGTGTCTTCAACGGCCTTGGCCGGACCCTCTGCCGGCGTGGCCGCTGCCGATTTGCCAAGAATGTCGGCTGTAGTGGCGGCCGCGACTTCGCGCGCCGGAATCACCTCGTCGATCTCGACCTCGCGATCCTCCGGCGACGCGCCGGGCTTGGCGGGCTTGCCTTTCTCCGGTGCGGCTCGCAACTGCGGCACGCTGAGGTCGCGAACGGTCGGCTCCGGCACGGGTTGGAGATCGGGGCCGAGGCCGGGCAAGACTTCCGCGCCTCCATCCTTGGCGGGCTTGGGCGCCTTGCCGTTGGCGCGCGTGACCTGATCCAGTTCCGCCTGCAGGCGCCGGGCTTCCTTCTCGAGCTCGCGGGTGCGGCGCTCCATCGACTTCTCGTCGCCGGGAATGATCTCAGTCGGCGCGCGCCAGCGTTGCCAGACCGCGCGCAACCAGTCGCCGAGCTGGAAGTTGGTGAGGCCGTACAGGGCGATCACGTACAGGCAAATGTACAGGATCGCCGCCCCCAGACCGCCGAAATAGCCGAACAGATAGTGGTTCAGGCCCTGCCCCACCACACCGCCGGCGCCGGGCGCATTGAGGGTGAGCGCGAGATGCTCCAGGTAACCCGCACCCATCGCGTGCGGATTTCGCGCCAGTTGCGCCAGCGCCACGCTGTCCGTTCCGAGGTCCAGGCCGCCGGCACAGGTCAAAAACAGCAGCGCCGCCCACGGCCATTTGCGCCGCAGATAGCCGAGAAAGCCCAAAAACTGCGCCAGTCCGAACGCCAGGAAGAGCATCGGCAGCAAAAACGCCGAGGCGCCGAACGTGAAAAACATCGCGTAGCCGGTGCGCGCCCCGATCTGGCCGATCCAGTTGTGCAGCGGGTGATTGGGCGGGTTGCGGACCTCGGCCAGGTCGTACTTATCGAACGAAAACAGCGCGGCAAAAAACAGCAGCGCCATCGTCAGCAGGATGATGCCGAGAATGTCGCTGCCGCCGCGGGCGCCGTTGTCCGAATCCTTTCGAGCCACAGGCGCAATCTAGGAACCCCGCCCCGGACTGCAATGCGGAAAACGGGAAGTTGTCCCCACGCCTTCCACCCCGCCTCACGGAAACGCCACCCGAAAGAACCGCGCCGCGCCCGCTGGAGCGTTGGTGTAGCCGAACTGCTGGGTCGCGGAAGTGACCGACGCCAACTTCGTCCAGCTTTGGAGATCGTCGCTGGCCTCGACGGTGTAGGTTTGCCCCGGCACGCCCGTCCATTGCAGCACCCCCGGCGCGGGCGCCTGCACCGACGGCGGCAGCACCAGCGCCACGGATTGGATCGTCACATCGGCGGCGGCGGAGGTGGTGTCGTCGCCGAGGAACAGAAAGTCCGGCGTTTCGTACACGTCCGGAAAACCCGTGAAGGCGGTGTAGTTGCGCACCGGGCCCGAGAGAATCGGCGTGCCCTTGGCGAACAACGTGTAGTGGGTGCCGCGAAAAGCGAGCACCACCTCGGTCGCGTCAGCCGCGAAGTCGAAACTCGCGTCCTCCGCGTGGGTGAAAAGCGGTTGGTCGGCTTGCGCGAAAACGAGGTTCGTCCAAAAGCCGAGTTCGAGGCCGCGTTGGTCGTGGCTTAAGACGATGAGCGAAAAGCCGGCGCGCTCGGCCCGCGCGTGCGTTTCGGCGGCCAGTTGCAGCCGCAACGCCACGCTGAACCCTGCGTCGAGGTTCAGCGGGGTGGTGGCGACGCGGGCGTAACCGGCGTTCTCGACGTTGGCGGCGGTGGTGGTCAGGCGCACCGCGGTGCCGGTCTGCTTTTGCTGCGCCAGCCCGGGCAAGGCGGCGTAACTCCAGCCCTGCGCGGCCGGCAACGTGCCGAGGTGGCCATCGAAAAGCACCTGGCCCGAGGCCGTCGCAGCCAACGACAGCCCGGCGAGCACAACCGGCGAAACAGGCAGCTTCATGCGGTGGATTCTTGCGGTTATGCCCCGCCCGCGCAAGCCGCCCTCGCGTGTCCAGCCTCCGAAAAAAGGACTCGCCGCCACGCGTCCGGGCACGCTGCTGCGCCACGCCGTGCCCCCCCGTTTTGCGCCCAAAAGATCGTTACCTGGAGCGGGTGGCCGGTTCGCGTGAACGGGGCGTGGGACCAAAAGTCGGTGTTGCCCGCGAGATGCGCACCGACCTGAGCACTGAAGCGAAAGTCGAAGTCCTGGCCCGGCTGCGGCGTTACTACGCCAGCGCTGGCCCGAAATACAAACGCCAACTGCCCGATCGGGCGGCCGGCCACCTGCCAGCCCACGACTTGGCGACTGCACGCATTCGGGATGACGGCCAGGCACAACCGGCCTTCGCAGGCGGACAGACAGGTGATGTCGCCGGGTTCCTGGCCTTGCCCACCCCCAGCGAAGTGTGGAAGCAGTCAAAGGCTTTTCTCGAACCCAATTTCGTGGCGCATGGTGGACGCGTGGCTGCCCGCAGACCAGCCATGCCCACCAGAGAATGAGTCGAAAGCCAGTCGATGGGCCAGCTCAGAGGTTCGGCCTCCTTCACTTCCGACGATCGACACCGGCACGAAGCCCGGCACAAATGGCGGCCGACCGAGCGCCACAGCACACAATCTGACCCGCACAGGCGCCGGGGACCTTCAGCCACATTCGCAACGAACCGGTTACTTCGGAATGCCCCGGAAAAGGCCAAACCTATTCCCACTTTTTGCGATTGTGGCGCTTACTTGGCCGCAGGAACTGCGTTCTGATTGGAATTTTGAAGGGTGGTGGCTGGGGGCGGAATTGAACCGCCGACACAAGGATTTTCAGTCCTCTGCTCTACCAACTGAGCTACCCAGCCGGCCGCTAAGGGCAGCGAATTCAACGCACCAGCCACCCGTTTGGCAAGGCGGATTTCGCACGGTTTTGGGAAGCGCTGGGCATACCGTGTCCCCGCTTGTCCTGAATTCAAGGAAAGCCAGATAGAATCGTGGACCCTCGGGTGGGGGCGGCTCGTCATCAATCCGCTGTGGTCACTCCGCCGGCCGGGCAAACGCGGTTTCTGCCACCAGCCTGCGGCGCGCCCGCTCAGCGTTTCCGAATGGAAATGCTCCCGCCGCTGGTGCGCAGTTGCAGCAACGGACCGCCGCTGCCGAGCCGGCCGACCAGTTCGTTCCGCTTGACCTCGCCTTGAACCGTCACCGGCAGGTCGCAGGTCACGCGACCACCGCTGGTGCGGGCGTCCACGTTCAGATTTGCGTCCGCCGGCAAAGTCACGCGCACACTCCCGCCGGAAGTCGCCAGCCGGCAATTGGACTCCGGCGCGCGAACGAAGCCGGCGCGGATTGAACCGCCGGAAGTCGTGGCTTCCACGCCAGCCCCGACTTCGCCCAGTTCGATGCTGCCGCCGGAAGTGTCGGCCTTCAGCGCGGCGCGGGCTTGTTTCACGCGGATCGAGCCGCCGGAGGTTCCCAGTGTGGCCGGGGCTTTTGCCTCGTCCACACTGACGGAGCCGCCCGAGGTGTGCGCGTCAACCACGCCCGCGGCGGAAGCGATGCGGATGCTACCGCCGGCGGTCTTGCACGTCACCGGGCCGTCGATCACACCGAACTTGAGACTGCCACCCGAGGTGTGCGCGCGGACCTCGCCAGCCAACTCCGCGATGGCGATCGAGCCACCGGCAGTCTTCAAGTCCACGTTGAATCGACGGGGCAGGGTGATCTCGTAACGCACGCCAAAGCCACCACCCCACCAGCCCAGATGTTGCCAAGACTGGTTGCTCCGGGCGCGAACGCTGACGGTGTCGCCATCCTGGCGGAAGGTGACTTCGTGGGCTTCGAGCACCTCCCTGGCTCTCCTTTCCGAAGAACTGGTGACTTTGCGATGCACGCGGATGTCGAGCTGGTCATCGCTACCGGGCTGAAGGTCGATGGAGCCGCGGTCGGCGTCGATCACCAGCTTGCCGCCGGGCGCGACGGTGAACGTCTTGCTTTGCTCGTCTTCGACCGTCGCGGAACAACCGGTGATCAGGAATATTCCCAGCAGCAGGCCGGCGGCCGGGAGTCTCGAAGTGGGCGCGTTCATGTTGGTTCAAGTGCGATGGCATTGGCGCACTCACGCACGTCAAGCCACGATGGGCTTACCCGCGAGACGCCCGGCTGGTTTCAGCCAATTTGGCCCGCTCGGCGGCTTCCAGCAATTCGGCCTCTTTCCGGCCCACCGCGAAGTAATAAATCAGGTACGCCAGGCCGATGCCGACCGGGATCAGCGCGAACAGCGCGGTGTCTTCGTCCTGCCGGTACAAACCCGCGAGGGCCCCCACGCCGATGAACAGCCAGATCAAGCCTTTGAGCAGGTTGCGCCGCGGGTTGTAAGGTCGCGCATCTTCGGAAAGAAACGCGTCGGGCAACGGCGGCACCTCCACGCCTTTGTCGATCGCGGCCATACGCTCTTGATGGAAGAGTTCAAACAGGCGTTTGCGCCGTAGGTAAGTGGTCCAGATCGCGACCACGGCGATACCCGCACCCGAACATGATCCCGAAGATCGGGATCAGTAACGGCCAGGATTCGATTCCTACCGCTGCGAACATAGCTTTTCGCGGTTTGTTGTTACCACCGCAACCGCGGACCCCAAAACCCGCCGCCATGCGGTCGTTGTTTGCGACTGCGGCCGAGCCGGCTGGGTTTCAGAAAATTGCGGGTGCGTAATGGCGGCGCCAATTCCGGAACCACCAAGAAAGCCTCTACTCAAAACTCCCTAAGCTCTCCGCTTTCGGCCGTTTTTGAGTTTCGGCTACAAACCTGGATTCCGCGGCACTGTCCAAGTGAGCCGGCCGGGGGCTGCCCGGCAAAAAAGGCCACCCTTGTGGGTGGCCTGGCAAAGTGACGTGGAATCGACCGTGAATTTACGCGGCGGGTGCCGGCGCAGGCGCGGGGGCGGTGTCAGCCACGGGAGCCGGCGCTGACGCGGCTTTTGGCTGCCTGGCTGTCGCTTTCTTCCGCTTCAGGTACCGCTTGCGACGATTCTGTTTGAGAGCCTTGTTGTACTGCTTGCCCATATGTGTCTTTACTTTGCCTTCCGGTTTCGATTCTTTTCGGGGAGTATGAATTTCGGTTCGTTGCGGTTCAACTCCTATTTGCTCGCGATCGTCCTGGCCGTGGCGGCTGTGGGCTGCAAAACCTCGGAAGAAAAGGAACATGAGAAGGAGGCCAGCACACTGCGTTTTTATCTGGAGACCGACTACGATACGGGCGACAAGACGACGGTGGTTCCGATCTTCCGCGCCTCGCCGATCCTGATCCGGATCAGCAAGGAACCCGTGCTGGACGAAGGTCACATCATTGACGCCGCGGTGGTGGACGTGGTCGGCGGGTTCGCGATCCAGGTGAAATTCGATTTCCGCGGCACGCTCACCCTCGAGAGCCTCAGCTCGACCTATCGCGGACAGCGCCTGGCCATCTACAGCCTGTTCACCGAAGGCCGCTGGCTGGCCGCGCCGAAGATGACCGTGCCCATCAAGGACGGCGTCATCACCTTCACGCCGGACGCCACCCGCGAGGAAGCCGTGCGGATCGTGCGCGGCCTCAACAACCTGGCCATCAAGCTCGGCAACAAGCCGAAACCGGGCAAAGAGAAGAAAAAAGAGACTTTCTGACGCGCGGGTTCCGCGGAACATCGGTCGATCAGACCCAGGAACCGACCCGGCCCCGGCTGCGCCAGGCGGCGATTCCGCCGGCCAACAGAAACACCGCGCCTACCAGCGCGCCAACCACCAGCGTCCGGTCAGGAGGTGTGCGCAGGCTGGCCGGGAGGAACTGAAGCACCTTCGGCGCGTTCATCACCACCGCCGTCGCCGCGCCCGCCAGCTCGCGAAACCTCAGCCTCCCCTGCCCTGCCCACCTCGCCCGCCTCACCGCGCCTCGGCCACCGCCGCCGGCTCGTACCAGTCGCCGCGCAACCAATCGACCACCAGGCCCAGCGCCTGCGCGTCCAGGGTGCCATCGACGCCGAACCGCGGCATCCGGTCGTTGCGCCGGCCGTAAAACCGCTCGTGGGCCGGATCGCCCACGAACGCGATCAACCACGCCCGCGAACCGTAACCGGTCAGGTCCGGTGCCGTCGCGTCCTCGTCCGGTTTCTGGAATTGGTGGCACTCGGTGCACCGCATCGCTTGGGAGCGGATGAGTTCCCGGCCTTCGGCGATGGCGGCGGCCTCGCGTGCGTCGGCCTCGCGTTGTGCCTTGAGGCCGGCCTCGGCCGACAGCGCCAAAATGACTTTCGCCAGTTGCGCCTGCTTCGTGGCATCGAAGCCCGCCACGTCGCGCTGGACGAACTTGACCATCTTGCCGGCCTTGAACTTCGTGCCGCCAAAATAATGCGGCGCCGCCACGTTGGTCGGGTTCAGCAAGTTTGCCAGCCAAGCGCGGCTGGCGAAGCCTTTCAGGTCCGACGCACTCGGCGGATCCGCGACTCGCCCGCCCAGGCCGTCATGGCCGTCAAAGCGATGGCAACTGGCGCAGTGCCGGGCGAAGAGCCGCGGGCCTTGTGTGCGCGGGTCGGCCCTCACCAAGGCGAGCGCGCCGGCTTCGGGCATCCCGCTGGGCGCGGCCGCCAGTTCCCGCGCCCGTCGGCCGTCGGCGCGGGCCCGCGCGAGCGCCGCTTGGTACGTGGCGTTGGCGCGATCTTCCTTCCACGCCAGGCCGCCCAGCATGAGCGCGCCGGCCGCCAGTGCCAGCATGAACCCGGCGTTGAAGCGAGTTCCGAGCCGCCAACGCCCGATCCAAGGCATCGCCGCGATGACCAGCAGGACCAGGGTGGGGATCACCACCGCGCCCCAGACTTCCGAACCGGCCGGGAAATATTTCAGGAATTGGAATAGAAAAAGCATGAACCACTCGGGTCGCGCGGCGGCGTATTGCTCGGTGGAATCCGCCGGCGCCAGCAACTCGGGAAAGGCGTCGCCGTGCGCGCCGAAATGCGCTTTCAGCACGAAGCCCAGCAGCGTCACCAGCACCGCCAGGCAGGCCACGGCGTCGCGCAAGGCCTGGTCGGGCCACCAGGAAACGCCAGTCGGGGCCGGCGGTTCCATGGCTTTCCCCAAGTTGCGCCGCGAAACGTGGACTCGCAGGCCCAGCACGGCCGCGATCGCCAGCGGGAGGAGCGTGGCGTGCAAGGCGAGGAAGCGCGTCAGGGTTTGATGCCCCACCTCCGGCCCGCCGATCAGGAGCCGCTGGAGCGTGGGGCCGAGCCCCGGCACGACGGCGAGGATGTTCAGCGGCACGCGCGCGGCCCAGTAGCCCTTTTGGTCGAACGGCAGCAGCCAGCCGGTAACCGACTGCGCGACCGCCAGGGGCAGCAACACCAGCACCAGCCACAGGTTCAACTCCCGCGGCGCGAGGTAGGCCGCGCGGACGACCATTTGCATCAAATGCAGGGCCAGCAAAACCACGAACGCCTGCGCCGCCACCACGTGCATTCCCCGCAGGAGCCACCCGCCGGGCGTTTGGAATTGAAGGTGGAAAACGCTTTCCCAGGCCGTCTGGGTGCTGGCGCTGTAACCGGCGAGCAGGCAAAAACCGGTGATCGCCTGAACGCAAAAGGTGAACGCCAGCACGCTCACCCAGCACCGCCGCCACTGCGCCCCGCCCGGCAGCGAGTCGAAAAGCAACCCGCGCGCGAACGTCACCGTCCCGGTGCGCGCATCCAGCCACGACCCAAACGCCTTCATGCTGGCACTTTCTCGCTCGTGCCAGTCAGGAAATTCTGGAAGCGCACCCAGACTTGGCCGTCGTCGCGCAGTTCCACGTCCAACGCATCCAACCCGCGCGGGCTGGGACTGCCGGGATCCATCCGCGCCCCGTCCAGCCCGAAGGTGCTGTTGTGGCACGGGCACAGGAATCCGCGCTTCTCCGGCGCATAATCCACCAGACAGCCGGCGTGCGGGCACACCACGTTGAACGCGCGCACCTCCCGCTCCGCCGTGCGCCGCAGGTAAACCGCGCCCACTGGAACCGCCGGCGTTTTGGTCCAGGCATCGATGCGGTCGGCCACCACCACGAACCGACGAGGCACGCCGTCAGCCGGCAGGTTTGCCAGCGGCGCGATTTTCGCCCAACCCGCGCCGGCCGCCGACCGCCGGAGCGGATCGACAATCACGGCCAGGCCAGCCCCGGCCGGCACGGCCACAGCCAGCCCGCCCAAACTGGCGGCCAGCAGTCCTTTCAAAAAGCGGCGACGTTCGTTCATTCCGGTAGTCATGCTGTTCGTTTCGATGGTGCGCGCCCAAACTAGCCAGCCGCCTTCGCTTGGCAAACCGGAACGCCTGCGCGCTGGCGGCTGGGGCTTGACTTGTCCCGGCACGCCAACAAGGTTCTCAACCAGATGGAAACACCTCGCGAACACTTTTGGCGGCACGCGCTGACCGTTTTCGTCGCGTGTGTGTTCCTGTATTTTGCCGGCTTCTGGGGCGCCGAGCAGTGGCGCGCCCACCGGGGACCGTGGGTGGTGACGTTCGGCGTCGAAACCAACGGGACGCCGGTGATCGCGGTCGTGCAGCCGTGGCTCGGCATCCGCGACGTGCGGTTCACCTTTCCCGGCACGAACGCACCGGGCGTGACCACCAACGTCACGGTCCGCTTCGACGACCCGGCGCGCGCCGAGGCGGCGCCATTCGGGAAGGTGGAGTTCCTGGACACAACCTATCTGCCCGGCACGGTCACGCTGGTGGTGTTCGGTCACGAGATCGAGTTTCTCCCGCGCACCATGACCGTGGACAAGCGGGAGGAACCGTGGCGCGCCGGCGCCCGCTTCGACCTGCCTGCCCGGTGATAACCGGCAGTCCGGAAGAACGGGCAGTGTTGAAAGCCGGACCGCCTTGGCGTGCGAACCGCACCGGCTGATTCCGGTCCGTGGACGCTAGCTCGCCACGACGACCTTGATGACGCGGTCGCGGTAGGCGGCGTTCATGCGAAAGGCTTCTGCCGCGCGTTTCAGCGGGAAGCGGTGACTCACCAGGCCGCGCACGTCCACCCGGCCTTGCTCGACGAGACGGATGGCGCGGGGATAGACGTGCTTCATGCGGCGGCTCATCACCAAGGTCAGGCCCTTGCGGCGCGCGATGGAGGCCTTCAGCGCCAGTCGATCGTCGCCCGGAATGCCTACCAGCACGACGCGCCCGCCGAGGCGCGCCATCTCGGCGGCCTGTGCCACGGACTGGTCCGCCCACGCCGCTTCGATGGCCACGTCCACGCCGCGACCAGCCGTTTCTTTTGCGATGCGCTGGACGGCGTCTTCTTGCTCGCAACGGATGGGGGTGGCGCCGTATTTCGCGGCGAGCTTGAGGCGCCAGGGGAATTTGTCGGTGGCAAAGACGGGATCGGCGCCGGCGAGCTTCGCGACTTGCAGAATGAGCAGACCGATCGGCCCCGCGCCGACGATGGCCGCGCTGTGGCCGACGCGGAACTTGGCGAGATCGACGGCGTGGAGGGCGACGCCGAGCGGTTCGAGCAGCGCGGCCTCGGTGTCGTCAAGCGACTGGACCGGGAAGCAACTGCGCGCTGGCATGTGCATCCACTCGCAAAGGCTGCCGCCGTAAGGGTAATTGCCACAGAACGCCAGGTTGCAGCAAAGATTCGGATGACCTTGCTCGCAGAGTTCGCAATGATGGCACGGTTGCGCCGGGTCAACGGCTACGCGCGTGCCGGGTTTCAGCGGTTGATGATTTCCGTCGAGCGCTTCCGGTCCGATGGCTTCAACGACGGCGGAGAATTCGTGACCGAGGATGAGCGGCTTCTCCACCGACGTGTCGCCGATGCGGGCGTCGGCGTACGAATGCAGGTCGCTACCGCAAAGGCCGGTGACTTTCACCCGCAGCAGAACCTGACCGGGTCCCGGCGGGCCGGGACGCGGCACGCGCTCCACGCGCAAGTCGCGTGGGCCATGCAGGCGGGCGGCGAACATGAACGCGGGGGAAGATTTGCGGGGAGATTTCACCAAGCGCCTCCGCGAAATCCGAAGTCCGAAATCCGAGGACCGAATGAAACCCGAAATCCGAAATCCAAATTCAAAACTCCGTAGCAGCCGAGGTCACGAGGCTCAAACTCGAAGAAAGTCAGAGCCTCCTCGCGTCGGCTGCTAAGTCGCCTTCGTGCTTCGGCCTTCAGATTTCCTTCGAATTTCGGCATTCGGGTTTCGGATTTTCGTCAAACCACAAAGCCGTCTTTCAGGCCGAAATACACCTCGTTCCCGCGCAACTGCTGCTTGAAGTCGCGGACCTTCGTGTCGGCGTCGATGACCACCAGTTCGATGCCGGCAATTTCGGCGAAGTCTTCGAGCATCTCGGTGGTCACGGCCTGGCTGAAGCCGGTGTGGTGCGCGCCGCCGGCGTAGATCCAGCAGGCGCAGGCGTTCTCGAAATCCGGCTTTGGCACCCACAACGCTTGGGCGACGGGCAGCTTTGGCATCGGCTGCTCG
>JAKCAB010000120.1 GCA_021839785.1 bacterium
GGCATCGAGCGCAGCTTCGGTGGCCGGAGTGTCGTTGAAGGTGAGGAAGCTCAAGAGCGCCTCGAGCGTCTTGGTCGAGCTGTCCGGCAAGGTGACGGAGCCCGCGGTGGCGGCCGGCCCGGCTTGCGGTCCGGTGACGAACACACCGAAGGCGAAGGGCATTTCGCTCGCCGGCACGGGGCCGGCCGGCGAGGTTTGCTGGTAGCTCGCGGTCTTGGAAAGCGAGTATGACCCCCACGTGGTGGGCACACCGCTGGGGTCACAATTCTCCCCGCCGCCACCGCCCTGGCCGGTGGTGAAGCTACCGGAGTACGTGCCGGATGGCAGCGGTTCTCCGGCTTCGCTCTTCAATTGTATCAAAGTGCCGGGGTTCAGCGCCCAAGTAATTTCGGTGTTGCCCGGCAATTCACCGGCGTAAGTGCACGTCAAGGTCTTGCCGTCGTCGCTCCAGGCATACGAGAACTTGGTCGCGGTCACACCGGTCCCGCCCCAGACAACCGCACCGGGCACCGCCGGCGGAAAACCGCCGAGGGCCGTGTTCTTCTCCATTGCCTGGTCGAAGACAAAGACCACCGTCGAGGTCACCGGTACCGCCGTGGCGCCGTCTGTCGGGGTGGAGGAAACGAGTTGGGGTCCCGTGCCCCCGCCGCCGCCGCCAGCACCGGTCGTGAAACTGCCAGACACCGTCGCGAGCGCGGCCCCGCTACTGCTCTTAATCGGGAACATGGCGCCCGCCGGATTCAGCTTCCAAGCAATCGTCGTGTTGGCCGGCATTTCCGAAACCGGCTGGCACGTCAACGTGCGCCCGTCGGCGCTCCACTGGAACTCAACCGCCGCCACCGCTCCGGATGGCGTGAATTCCAGGTTACCGACAACAAACGGCGGCACACTCGGTATGAACGAGACATCCACGTCCATCGGCGTGCTGAAAACAAAGACCAGCGAGCTGTCCACCGCCACGCCGGTCGCGCCGTTCGCGGGCGTGACCGAAGTCACCGTGGGCGTGCCTTGGGCGTAGGCGGCAGGCGTCGGGTTCAGCACGGCCAAACCCAGTGCCCCGGCGGCAAGCGTCAGCCAGGATTGCAGGCCGCGGTAATGGCGACGGCTCCCTCCAAGTAGCGGTTCTCGTGTCATAAACGTCAATTCCCGGCGAGCTTCTACCAGCGTCCTTCACCGTGCGCGAGCACGATTTGCGGACTCGCGGCGCGCACCGACTCGCGAGCGCCGCGGCTCGACACCGCCCCGATCAACACCGATGTTGGGCAGGTCATGATCGCGTCACCGCTGCTTCCGCACCTGACCGGATACGTGGCCGGCCGTTGGAGCGGGAACCGGTCGGGCCACACGCTCGCCGTGGTCAACCCCGCCAACGGCGACCTCCTCGCCCGCCTGCCCGCAGCGGACACTGAGCAGGCGACGCTAGCTGTCGAGGCCGCCGCCTCAGCGCTCGCCCGGCCCGCGTCGTTGGTCCAGCGCCGCGTTTGGCTGCAAGGCATCTGCGACGCGCTCCTCGCCAACAAAACTGAATTGGCCCGGATCATCACCCTCGAAAACGGCAAGCCGCTCAAGGAATCGGTGGCCGAGGTCGAGTACGCCGCCGGCTTTTTCGGCTTCTTCGCCACGCAACTCGACCACCTGGCGCCACGCGAACTACCCGACCGCATCCGCGGCTGCCGGTGGACTGTCCACCAGCGCCCGGCCGGCGTGGCGGCGCTGATTACCCCGTGGAATTTTCCGCTGGCGATGCTGGCCAAGAAACTCTCGGCCGCGCTCGCCGCCGGCTGCAGCGTCGTGGCCAAGCCTGCCAGCGCCACGCCGCTCGCCGCCATCGCGCTGTGGACGCTGCTCGATCGTCTCGCCCTGCCCGCCGGCCTCGCCAATCTCATCATTGGTCCGGCTGGTCCGATCAGCCAGGTGTTCTGCGCGCACCCGGCGGTGCGGATCGTCAGCTTCACCGGCTCGACCGAAGTTGGCCAGCGCCTCGCGCAGCAGGCCGCGCCGCACCTCAAACGGCTCGCACTCGAACTGGGCGGTAACGCGCCGTTTCTCGTGTTCGCAGACGCGGACCTCGAAGCCGCGGCGGCGGCGCTGATCGCGAACAAGTTTCGCGCCGGCGGCCAAACCTGCGTTTGCACAAACCGCGTGCTCGTCCAAACGAACGTCGTCGAGCGCTTCGCCGAACTGGTCGCTACGCGCGTGGCCAAACTGAAAGTCGGCGACGGCCTCGCGCCGGACACCGACATCGGCCCGCTGATCGACCGCGAGGGGTTCGACAAAGTCGCGGCCCACGTGGCGAACGCGCTGACCGGCGGCGCGCGCCGGTTGGTGGGCGGCGATCCGCCGCGGCCGGCGCGGGAATGGGGCGCTTTCTACCCGCCGACGGTCCTGGTCGGCGTGGAGCCAATCATGCGCGTCTGCGGCGAGGAGACATTCGGGCCGGTCATCGCCATCGGCGCTTTCAGCGACGAAGCCGAGGCTGTGCGTCTGGCCAACTGCACGCCGTACGGGCTGGCGGCCTAC
>JAKCAB010000883.1:0-1874 GCA_021839785.1 bacterium
CCGGGAGGCGGGGCTGGCGGCGTTGCGACGCGGCGAGGTGGCGGTGTTCACCCTGGCCGCGGGCGCCGGTTCGCGCTGGACCCAAGGTGCCGGCGTGGTGAAGGCGCTGCACCCGTTCTGCAAACTGGGCGGGCGCCACCGCACGTTCATCGAGACGCACCTCGCCAAAAGCCGCCGCCTCGGTCGCGAGGCCGGAGCCTGGCTGCCGCACATTTTCTCGACCAGTTACCTGACCCACCAGGCCATCGCCGACTGGCTGGAGCGGCAGAGCAACTATGGTTACGAGGGACCGCTGATGCTGTCGCCCGGTCGGTCGATCGGGCTGCGCCTGGTGCCAACGGTGCGCGACCTGCGGTTCATGTGGGAGGAGATGCCGCAACAGGTGCTCGACGAGCAGCAGCAAAAAGTCCGGGACAGCCTTCGTCACGCGTTGATGGGCTGGGCGCAGAGCGCGGGCGAGGCCGGCGACTACACCGACAACGTTCCGCTTCAGTGCCTCCATCCGGTCGGCCATTGGTACGAACTGCCGAACCTGCTCCGCAACGGCGTCCTGGTGCGCCTCCTCGCCGAGCGCCCGCAATTGAAGCACCTCCTGCTGCACAACATCGACACGCTGGGCGCGGACGCGGACCCCGCCCTGCTCGGCCAGCATGTGCGCAGCGGCGCAGCCCTGACCTTCGAGGTGATCGCCCGCCGGTTGGAAGACCGTGGCGGCGGCCTGGCACGGGTAAACGGCCGGGTCCGCCTCGTGGAAGGTCTGGCCATGCCTCGCGAGGAGGACGAATTTCGGCTTTCGTTTTACAACTCGAATACGTGCTGGATCGACCTCGACCAACTGCTGGCGGCGTTCGACCTCTCGCGCGCCGACCTGGCCGACGAGGCGAAAGTGCTGGCCGGCATCCGCACTTTGGCGGCGAAGATGCCGACCTACATCACGCTCAAAGAAGTGAAGAAGCGCTGGGGTCACGGCCAGGAAGACGTGTTTCCGGTGACGCAGTTCGAGAAGCTTTGGGTGGACATGACCACGCTGCCCGAGTTGGAAACACGGTTCGTCGTCGTGCCACGACTGCGCGGTCAGCAACTCAAAGACCAGGCCCAACTCGACGGCTGGCTGCGCGACGGTTCGGCGAAATACGTCGGGGGGTTGGCGGAGTGGGAATAAGGTTGGAACGCCTGCGAGTTGCCGCAAGTCTGTGCATATCATCTCGCGCAAACGTCTGAACGAGTTCGCCGAGCTGCACCCCGAAACCCGTAGCTCCCTGGCTCACTGGTATGCGACTCTCAAGCGGCTTAATCCAGCCAATTTCGTGGAACTGCGCGAGGCTATGCCGCACGCCGACCAAGTTGCCGGTCTCACGGTTTTCAACATTGGTGGCAACAAAGTGCGCCTGATTGCGGCGCTTCACTACAACCGGCGCAAGCTTTACATCCGTGCTATCCTTACTCATGCCGAATACGACCGGGGCACTTGGAAACAACACTGAGCATGTCAAACGTTGAAATTCAGGAAGCATTGCAGGCGTGGCCGCAGGTGGGTCGCGCTGTCCAAGTTCCCCGCACGGAGGCGGATTATCGGTCCTTGGTGAGTCTTCTGGACCGCTTGGTGGATGAAGTCGGCGAGGATGAGAGCCACCCGTTGGCCTCGCTCATGGACCTGCTGGGAGTGCTGATCGAGCATTACGAAGACCAGCATGTCCCTGAGCTTGAAGGCAGGGTTCCTGGCTAAATCAGGCGGCGGCCGGCCATCCACGGTTACTCGCCATGTCCTCCCGCGCCCCCGCCCTCGGCTTCCTCTTCGTCACGCTGTTCCTGGACATCCTGGGCATCGGCCTGATCATCCCCGTCCTGCCCCGGCTGGTGGAGACGTTTCAGGG
>JAKCAB010000883.1:1884-2519 GCA_021839785.1 bacterium
GTCTCGGCGGCGTCGCACACGGTCGGCGTGCTGGCCGCGCTGTATTCGCTGATGCAGTTTGTGTTTGCGCCCATCCTTGGCAACCTTTCCGACCGCTTCGGCCGCCGGCCAATCATCCTTGGCTCGTTGTTCGGCTCCGGCCTGGACTACCTGTTGCTGGCGTGGGCGCCGAGTCTCGGCTGGTTCTACGTGGGCCGAGTGATTGCCGGCATCACCGGCGCGAACTTCACGGCCGCGAGCGCCTACATCGCGGACATCTCACCGCCGGAGAAGCGGGCCGCGAACTTCGGCATCATCGGGGCCGCGTTCGGTCTGGGCTTCATCGCCGGGCCGGCACTGGGCGGTCTGTTGGGCAACGCGGGACTGCGCCTGCCCTTCCTGGTCGCGGCCGGCATCACGCTGCTGAACTGGCTGTACGGCTTGCTGATCCTACCGGAGTCGCTCAAGCGTGAGCACCGCCGCGCCTTCGACTGGCGGCGTGCGAATCCGCTCGGCTCGCTGGTCGCGCTGAAGCGTTACCCGCTGGTGCTGGGTTTGGCGGGCGCGTTTTTCCTCATCAACACCGCGCAATTCATGTTGCACGCGACTTGGGTCTTGTACACCGGTTATCGCTACAACTGGACCGCGGGACAGGT
>JAKCAB010000271.1 GCA_021839785.1 bacterium
ATCTACAGTCAAAAGCTAGGCTGGTGAACCTGTCCGAGCAACCTCCTTTGCGAACACGGCGTCGTGGCGATCACGGGATGCATCGCCGCGCCACCACCATCACGGGTCGTCCCTTCACGGTCGGCGATTCGAGGCGTTTCCGCATTCGATTCGTGCTTCATGACTCATTTTCGAAACGCCTGTTTGATTTCGTCCAGGCTCACGCCGAGGGCGCGCCGGGCAATGGGATCGAGTTCGGCTTCGCTGCCTTGCAGGTGAACGGTGGCATGGATGTGCCGGGCCGATTTGCCGGGCGCCAACGCCAGCGCGGGCGACGAACTCTCCAGTTCGTAAAACTTGCCCAACTGCTTCGCGCCCGGCTGCGGCGGACCGTCGTTGTAGCTGTTGGCCACGTCGCCGCTGAACGGATCGTCCTGCAGCTTCCACATCGAATTCACATAGTCGCTCGCGCCTGGCGGCACCGTGAACTGGACCAGTGTGAGCGTGTGGTGGGCGGCGTCGTAACTGCCCAGCAGCGGCTTCACGCGCCGGGGCGACAGGCCGATCTTGCTGCGGTGATTCGCGTCCGCGCGGAAGAACAGCACGCCGTCCTTCACCACCAACCGGTCCGCCGGAACCTTGCCGAAGTAGGCGTCGTTGACGACCGGCCCGCGCTCGGCCTCGGTGCCTTTCTGGAACGGCACGACGATCGTCGATTCAGCCGAGGCGTTGAACATGCCGAGAATCCAAATCGAGAGGAGGCCGGAATCCTTCGTCCACGCCTGCGTGCCGGTGTTCTTGACGAGGTTCACCGACTCGAAGGCGACGCTTGGGATGCCCGCCGGGAGGGCGATGCCGAGCCGGCGCAGCCAGTCGGACGCCGGCCGCAACCGCACCACGCGCGTTACTTCGAGGTCGAAGCGCGTGTTGGAATAGTTCGTGAGTTGAACCTGGCGCGTGCATAGGATGCTATCCTCGCTTTCGTGGAGGATCCTGAACGGCTCGGTGTCCAAGGCGGCCGGCGTGAACCAGTGTTCGAGGTCGAACGGCGCGTCGTGGGCGAAGAAGATCGAGAACTGGCCGCCTTCCGGACCCAGCCAGAAGCGGTCCTCGCCGCCGAACACGTTGATGTGCGGCTGGAGCTTGCCCGACGCGATCAACTCGCGGTTCACCCAGCCGAAGCTGGTGCCGTTCGTGCCGGCCGCGGTGCTGGTCATCACCCGGCCCTGCCAGGCCGGCGCGACCACCGCCTGCGCCTGGCCGGACTTGTCTTTGAGCACCACCACGGGCGTGTGCTGGCGGAGAAACTCGAGGTCATCGCCGAAGCTGGCGGCGGAGGCGGGCGGATGGGCGACGGCGAGGGCAGTCATGGCGGTGAGGAGTACGAGGGTAGGTTTCATGTTGGATCGGATTCGCGGAGAGATTCAGTTCGTCGAGCGGACCGGCGGCTTTTGCGCCTGCCAAGTCACGCGCTCGGTCGGGTCGGGCAGTTTCGGAAACGGCGCGTGCGGCTCGGTTTGGTACCAGTACGCGACGCTGTAATAAAAGTTGCCGCTGCGGAACGGCGGATTGCCGTTGCCGTGTTCGAGGCGGAACCGGAGCGACTCGCGGAACCTCACCGGGTCGGGCACGTGCCAGCGGTAGGCCGTGGTGTACGGCTCTTCGAGGAGCGTCACGCCAAAATACGGGAAGCAGCCGGGCCGCAGGCCGTACGACTCGCAAAAATAATCCTCCGAGCCGGTGCCGTGCATCGCCTCGCGACCGTCGATGTCCACGATCTCGTCGCCTTCGCCCCACCAACCGCCGTCGTTATTCTTCACGCTCAGCACGCAGCCGAGCAGGTGCCCGCGGCCCTTCGCCTCCAGGATGGTGAATGGCCCGGCCGGCGGCGGCGTGCCCTGACGGTACTGCGCGTGGAAATAGCCTTGGTGCTTGGGCGCGGTGGCGTAGGAGCGATAGTTGACCTCGAACCAGTGCCGGCTCGGTGCCTTGCCTTCGTTGGTGATCGTGACCCGCGCCGAGCGCGCGAACGGCATCGGGATGTAACAATTCCGCGCCGCGCCCATCGCCGCCGGGTCGGTGAGTTTGCCGGGGCGCTGGTCAATGCACAGCAGCGCGGAGCTGAACTTCTCCGTGAAGCCGAAGCCCACGCCGAAGAAATCGCCGACCGGCACCTCCACGCTCGGCGTGCCTTCGCCATCCCAGTACATGCGGAGCACATGCCATTGCAGGTGGTGCGGTTCGCGGCTGGTGATGTTGTCGCGGAAATGCTCGATGCAGCCCGGCCCTTGGATGTCCGCGAGGACGAGCGTTTCGCCAGGCTTCAGGTCCCGCCAGTCCGCGTTGGCGCCGGTCGGGTCCGCCGAGGTGATCCGGTGCGATTCGAAGTCGCGCAGCGCCGGAAGTTGGTCGAGCGCGAGCTCCTGGGCCGGCGCGGCGACGGCCAGGCTCCACCAGGCGAGGATGCACGCGAGTGACTTCACGCGCGGAGTATTCCGCAACGGTTGCCAGACTCAACCCCGGAACTCCGCTCGGTGACGCCAGCCAAATTCAGCAGCACCGCCGGACGCTGCGGTACCGGTGCTCGGTCACGGCTAGGTAAAGCCCGGCCTTGGCGTGGCGATGGCCGGGGTTCGCGAGTTCGCATTGCTCGGCGAGTTTGGCCGCGCGGTCGAGGTCGGCCTCGCCGGAGAGCTCGCGTGCCAGGGCGTAGGCCAACGCGAACAGGCCCAGCAAGTGCAGCGGTTTCGCGGCGGCCAGGGCGTAGTCGGGGAGCCAGACCGGCGGCGTCTCGCGCAACTCGGCGAGGCGTTTGCGCGCCAGGAGTAGGATCCATTCGCGCACGCTTAACAGCAGAATCAGGATGACGAGCAGGATGAAAATGGCCGCCATGACGGCATCAATGACGTTGTTGAAATGGAGCGTGCGGTTGACTTTCAGATCTTTTTCAGCGGCGGCCAGGGCCTCGGCATTGCCCGCCGTCTGCGCCGCGGTCAGTGCTTGTTCGAGCGCGGGCAGCTTAGAGTCGAGCACCCTGGCCTGCGCCAGAAAGCCGATCCGCGGGTCGGGATGCCAGATCTTTTGGGCCCCGGCGGTCACGGTCACCGCCAGCAGCCAGACCAGCGGGACGAAGACCACCAGCGCCAGCCAGGGCCGACCGCCTTCTGTCTTCTGCCTTCTGCCTTCTAACTTCTCCCGCGGCTCCCCGCCCTTCGCCAGTTGCATCTTCAGAATGACTGTCGTGGCCAGGCAGAGCGCGATCGCCGCGAGCATCTGGTTGGCGATGCCGAACAGCGGCCAGAGCGAGTTGATGCCGCCCAGCGGATCGCGCACGCCTTGGATCAGAAAATAGCCCCAACCCAACACCATGAGCAGGCTCGCCGCCACGTTCGCGCCGAGGTTGCGCGTCTCGCCCAACGGTTTCCAGGCGTTGCCCAGGAAATCCTGGAGGATGTAGCGCCCCACCCGCGTGCCGGCGTCCAACGTGGTGAGGATGAACAGCGCCTCGAACATGATCGCGAAGTGGTACCACAGGTCGAGCCAGCGGCCGTTGACCGCCTTCGAAAAAATGTGCGCCATGCCGACCGCCAACGTGGCCGCGCCGCCCGTCCGCCCGAACAGCGTGTCCTCGCCCATTTGCCGCGCCAGTGACTCCATCTCGTCCTTCGTCACGGTGAAGCCGGTGGCGTTGACCTGTTGGACCGTATCGACCGCGCGGGCCTCCGCCGTGGCGCCGGCGCCCTTCACGTTCATGCTCAGATAAACGCCCGGTTCGAGCGTGCAGGCGGCGATCATGGCCATGATGGCGACCAGCGATTCCAGGCACATCGCGCCGTAGCCGATCGGGCGGGCGTAATGCTCGCGGGTGATCAGCTTGGGCGTGGTGCCGCTGGAGATCAGCGTGTGAAAGCCGGAGATCGCGCCGCAGGCGATGGTGATGAAGCAGAACGGAAACACCTTGCCCGCCACCACGAGGCCGGAGCCGTCGGTGAACTTCGTCAGCGCCGGCATTTCCAGGTTTGGCAGCACCAGGAAACAGCCCAGCGCCAGCGCGCCGATCGTGCCCAGTTTCATGAACGTGCTCAGGTAATCGCGCGGCGCGAGCAGGAGCCACACCGGGAGCACACTCGCCGCCAGGCCGTAAACGATGATCGCCCAGGCCAGCGTCAGGTCGCGCAGTTTGAAGACCGCCTTCCACTCCGCGTGCGAATAAACGTATTGCCCGCCCCAGACGGCGAGCAGCAACAACGCCACCCCGATGGCCGAGGCTTCGAGCACCTTGCCGATGCGGACAAAGCGCATGTAGCTCCCCATAAACATGGCAATGGGGATGGTGGCGCCCACCGTGAACACGCCCCAAGGACTGTCCGCCAGCGCCTTCACCACCACGAGCGCCAGCACGGCCAGCAGAATCACCATGATCGCCAGGATTGCCACCAGCGCGAGGTAGCCGGCCGGGGTGTTCAATTCCTCCTTGACCATTTGGCCGAGCGATTTGCCATCGCGCCGCAGCGAGCAAAACAGGATTACGAAATCCTGCACCGCGCCGCCCAGCACGCAGCCGATCAGAATCCAGAGCGTGCCCGGCAAATAGCCGAACTGCGCCGCCAGCACCGGCCCCACCAGCGGACCCGGACCGGAGATCGCCGCGAAGTGATGGCCGAACACGATCCACGGATTCGTCTTCACGAAGTCGCGGCCGTCGTCGTGGACCTCCGCCGGCGTGGCGCGGCGGGCATCCAGCGTCAGCACCCGCGCGGCGATCCACTTGGCGTAAAAACGGTAGCCGACCGCGTAGGTGCACAGCGCGGCCACGAGGATGTACGCCGAGTTCACGGTCTCGCCGCGTTTCCAGGCGAGGGCCGCGTACGCGCCCGCCCCCGCGAGCGCGACCGCCAGCCACAAGACAAAACGAAGGAACGTCTTCATGGGGTGTGCCAAGGTGATTCGGGATCGTCCGCCCCGTTTGTGTCGGCTCCGCCGCGAACGGTCAAGCGGGATGACGCGGTCGCGGACCGAGATTCCGGTTGCGGGATCGGACCTGCTTGGTAGCCTGCGCCGGCATTTCCAAAATCGAGCAAACAACGCCGCTTCGGCGTGACGGGTGGGTGCCTGTCACTTCGGCGGCTCACGAGCGCACCGACAATTCATGAGCACGCAAAACAACTTCCCCAAACTCCACAACGCCATGTGGCCCGGCCTCGTCGGCAAGGGCAGTCCCGGCGCCGAACCGTGCATCGACCTCGCGACCATGCTGGACCTCACCGCCCAGGCCGAGGTCAACGGCGTGAAGTTCGACGGCGTGGACATTTTCCTGTTCGAGCCGCACGTCAACATCGACGCCAGCGACGACGACCTGAAGCGCATCGCCGACCGGATCGCCAACAAGGGCCTGGTCGTCGGCTCGGTCGTGGCGCCGATCTGGGGGCCTACTGGCGGCGGTTCGGCGATGGGCGGCGAAGAGGACCGGAAAAAATTCGTCGGCCAGGTGGCCAAGGGCTGCCGGATCGCGCGGAAATTCCGCGAACTGGGCATCCGCCCGTACGGGGTGGTCCGGATCGACTCCGCCTGCGGCGTCACCGATTGGGAGAAAGACCCTAAGGGCAACACCAAGCGGATCATCGCCACGTTCAAGGAAGCCGCGAAGGTGGCGAAGAACCACGGCGAGCGGCTGGCGGCCGAGGGCGAGATTTGCTGGGGCGGCATGCACAGTTGGAAGTGGATGCTCCAGGTGCTCGAAGGCGTGGGGATGCCAAAGTACGTGGGCTTCCAGGCGGACATGGCCCACACGCTGCTCTACCTCCTCGGCTACAACGCGCCCGAACACCGGCTGGTGCCGGAGAAGTTCAACTGGGAACCGGACAAGTTCCACGCGGCGATGAAGAAGCTCACCAAAGCGCTCCGGCCCTGGATGATCGACTTCCATGTCGCGCAAAACGACGCCACGGTAAAGGGCTCTGGCGAACACGAAAAGACCGGCAAGCACTGCATGGCCACCGACCCGAACGGCAAGCTCAACATCGCCCGCGACGCTGGCTATTGGATGCGCGACGACGCCGGCAAGGTGACGAAGAAGTTCAAGCACATCTGCTGGGACGGCTGCATGTTCCCGAACGAGGTCATGATGCGCCAGCAGACCTGGAACGACATCCTCGCCGCCATGATCCAGGTGCGCGAGAACCACGGGTGGAAGGGGTGAGCCTGGAGCGCCTTTAGACAACTTCGGGCGGCGGTTGGCACCGCGCGACTTGAGGCCGCCTACATGAAATCGCGAAGGCGGAGGAACTGCTTTTTCCGCCGTCGTGAACTCGTTTATCCGCTCACAGCCGCGGCTTCACCGGGTCCAGCACCACGATCAGAAAGGTGCAGATGGGGCCGAAGAACAACGATGCGACCCACCAACCCAGGCCGCTGCGGCCCTTGCCTTGGGCGAGGCCGGCGTTGATGAGCGACAGCGTAAACCACCCGACGGCATATTCGCCTGTGTAGCGCATAGCGTTTGGGGATTATCCACCGCCAACCAGCCAACCGCAACGCGTCAGCGCCGTCAAATCTCGCGCCCGGCGCTTGCCCGCCAGTAATTCCGGCGTCGGAATCGGTGCCGTGCCAAACAAAAAGGACCGGGCCACGCGGCCCGGTCCTGTGTCTTGCGTACGCGTGAAGCGCGATCGGCCTATTGCTTCAAGCGGTAGAACTTCGCCGGGCCTGTCGCCGGCACGGTTTGCGGATTGGCCTGGCTGGCCGAGGCGGTGTATGGCCCCGTTACCGCGGTGGCTTCTTCGAGGGTACCCGTGCCGGTCCAGGAGATTTGCACGCTGCCCGCCGCGAGGACCGGCGCGTTGAACTTCGGCGGTTCGCCGCCCGCCGGCGGTTCGACGTTGTAGAACGCGATGTTGTCGATGGCGAAATACCAGCTATCGGTGCCCAGCGCGGAGAGGCGGAGGCGCACGTCCGATTTGCCGGTGGCCTGCGGCAGGCGAAAGACCTCCACGCGCTTGCCTTCGACGCGGTCGTCGTTCACGCGCGGCACGATGTAGTCGTCGAGCGCGGCCGTGATGGGCGCCCCCACGCCGTCGCCGTACTTGCCACCCTTCGCCTCGCCGTTGTCCACCCAGGCGGCGGTGTCGGTGTTGGCCCTGGTAAAGGTTGCCACTGCATCCATAGTCCCATCCGCGTTCAGGACGATGTCCGGGCTGTCGAGGAAGTACGCGAGCGGCAGGAAGGTCTGGCCTCCGTCCACCGAGTACTCGATGCCGCCGTAGCTGTCCTGGTTCTGCTCGTAGATGCTGCTGAGCGTCAGCACGACGCCCTTGGTGAGCGCAGACAAGTCGAACGCCTTGCTCACGATGAACTGGGCCTGGCCGCTGTAGCCGCGTCCCAGGGCGTCGGTGTTGCAGCGGCCGTCGGATTCCGTGTAAAGCACGTTCCCGGAGAACAGCTTCTCCGGCGTGTCGATCGGGACGCCGTTGATCGACTGGCCGGGGGCCACATTGAACACCCGGTCGCCATCGACGTTCATCACGTTGTCGATCGTCGTCACCGCCCAGTTTTCATAAACGGTCGAAGTCTGGTCTGTGGGATCGGTGGAGTCGTTGCAACGGGACGTGAAGTTCCAGGCGTTCCAGTTGGGCGGCGTGGTGCCGTCGGGCATGGCATCGAAGTTCTCGGTGACGCTGGCGGCGGGCACCACGATGTTCTTGAGATTGCGGAACGCCCACTTCGAGTTGTAGGTGTTGCCGGCGGAGTCCTTGTAGGTCAGGTCGGCGGTGTGAGATTCGCTGGGGATTTGCAGCCCGTCGGGCGTGTAAACGATCTTTACCTCGCTGCCGCTGCGGGTCTTGGTGGGCGTCACCGCCTGGCCGTCAACCTTCAGCGCGATCGACGCGTCATCCAGCTTGTTCGGGGTGCCGTCGGCGAGGACGATCGTCAGCGACGAACTGACCTGATTCGCCTGGCGGGGCACGGGGGCGGGGCTGACCGATTTCGCATACGGGGCGATGGGCGAGGTCGAGACCCGGTAGGTTTTCAGGCCGCCGTTGGCGGTGTCGTTGAGCAACACGCGCGTGCCGTCGGCCTTCAACGTGTACCACTCGATATTGGCGTCGCCGCCGCCCTGTTCCCAAACGGTGCGGAACGGATACACGCCCGCCTCCTCCACGACGAACGTGAACAAGGTCTCGGCCACGCCACGACCGCCGTCGTACTCGCCGAGCTTGATGGCGGAGAACGCGTCCTGGATAGCGCCGCCCATCGTCTTGAAGCCGTCGTCGCTGGCCACGCCCATCGTGGTGGCGCCGGCCGGCAGTTCCACGTAGGTGATGATTTCCGCCGCCACGCCGTTGTTGCTGCCGTCGCTGGCGGGCAAACCAGGCATGTAGTCGTCCGGCTGGAAAGTGCCGTAGCTTCCGGCGTTCGGGCTGACGTTGATCACCGTGTCGATCTCGAACTTGATCGCGGCGTTGTCCGGCACGGGCGCGTTGGCCGGGGCGATGGCCACGCCCTGGTTGAAGTAATCAGCCAGGTTGGGCAGCGGGGCTCCGGTGGCATCCACCAGCTCCCCGTTGAGCGCCGCCTCCGCGCGTGCGCTGCTGTTCGCCTGGTTGGCCGAGTTGGCGAACATGCGCCAGACGAAACCGCGCTTCGAGGTGTCGGGCGTGACCTTGGTGCTCGGCGGGAGGCTCACGTAGTTCGCCACCACGAACGTGTACGCGAGCGAATCCGCCTTCGGGGGCGTGGCGTTGTCGGTGAACGCGAGTTCCACCGAGTTGGTCGAGAGCGGCGGCAGCAGCCCCGGCGGATCGTACTCGACGGTCGTCACGTCGCCGGCCTTCGAGATGCCGGCGGTCACGTCGGCGCCGTTGAACTTGAGTTTGACCGAAGGCTGGCTGACCTGCGTCGAACCGTCCTTCAACTGGATGACCACCTTCGCATCCGGGGAAATGCCACCGCCTTGCGGCGCCGCGGAAAGGGCCACCGGCCAGGTGGGAACGTCCAGGCGCGTGGTGATGCTGAGGTCATCCACCCAATGGTTGTCGTACGCACCGCCGGTGCGGGCGCCGAAGCCAAACCGCCCCGCCGTTGGCGTGAAGGCCCCGAGCAGGTTGGTGTACACCACGGTCGTGCCCACCGAAAGATCCAACGAGCCGTCGATGTCCACGTTGATCCGGACCGGCTGGAACGTGTTGTTGCGGAAGACCCCGCCGATGCCTTTGGTCGAGGCAATCACGACCCCGCCCTTCTTGATGTCGATGGCCGGCGCTTCGCCGCCCCCGTTGTCGTAGGTGTCGAACGAAACCGTGAGTCCCGTGCCCGCGCCCTCCTCGCCCATCGCGCCATCCGGCAGATCGGAGGCGAAGTTGAAGCTGAACCCGTCCGCGCCGGAACCCCCGCCGATCAACAGTTTGAACGTGGCGGTGAAGCCGGTGACCGTCGCGCCGCCGTCCAGATCGTCGATGATGAAGCCGCCTTGCTGGCTGCCGACCGCCTTGGTCAGTTTAAGCACGCCATCCTCGATGACCCCCGCATTGGCATCCCCCTGGTCGCCGTAAAGCGTGGCGCCGGCCGGCGGCGAGCTGAAGTCCGTGTTGAACGTTCCCGCCAGGCTCGAGCAAAGACTCAAGCCGGCCAGCACCGACGGCACCGCGGCCCGGTGAAGCAGTGTTTGTTTGCGCATAATGCGTTGTTGGTTGTGTCAGGTTGTTTGTTGTCCTTGGTTCCCGGCATGTCACTGTCCCCGCCCGCCGGCGCAACCACGGGGTGCGCGCGGGGCTGGATCCGGCAGCGATCTGCAAAGAACCAAAGCTTGGATGTACGGTTGTCACCCTGGCAGCAACCGCCTTGAAAAAGCAAGTCGAAAGCAGGAATTGAGCAACTCGAACGCAAGCCTGGCCGGCCTTGGCCACGCGGCTCGCCCGATTCGGCCAGCGGGCGTAAGTTCACGCCGAATCAAGAAACCGGCGCTCAACCATGCCCGAGAAACGTAGCCATCGCGGTCCGGCCCCGGAAGACGGAGACCTTTTTGCCTCGCGCCACTGGCCTCAGCTCCGCCAGGCCACCCAGGACTTGTGCTGGCTGCTCGATCGCGGCTACGCGCTCCATTCGGCGGCCGAGTTGGTGGGCAATCGGCACGCCCTCACCGCGCGGCAACGGCTCGCGGTCACCCGCTGCGTTTGTTCCGAAGCCGCCCGCCTGCGCCGCCGGCAACATGAAGTCGCGCCCCCGCAGGTTCGCGACCAGGAGTTGTGGCTGGACGGCTTCAACGTGCTCACCGGGATCGAGGCCGCCCTGGCTGGCGGCGTGCTGTTGCTGGGTTGCGACGGCTGTGTCCGCGACCTGGCCAGCGTCTATGCCCGGCATCACGAGGTCCAGGAAACCGGCCCGGCGCTCCGCCTGCTGGGCGCCACGCTCACCGCCTGGGGCGTGCGCCGCTGCTGCTGGTGGCTGGATCGCCCCGTTTCCAACAGCGGGCGGCTCCAACGGCGCCTCCTTGACCTGGCCGCGGCCAGCGGTTGGGACTGGGCGGTGGAACTGGTCTTCAATCCGGACAAGGTCCTGGCCGGGGCCAGCGCCGTCATCGCCACTTCGGACAGCGTGATCCTCGACCGCTGCCAGCGTTGGATCAACCTCACGCGACTGGTGATCGCCGAACGCGTCCCCAACGCTTGGCTCGTGGATCTCGGCGCGATCGCGTCCGAAAACCGCAGTTGAAACGGCACCTTGCCCGTCGCACCAACCTTGCCGGCCGCGCGCACTGACGCCCGCGGCCACGGCCAGTTCGGCGCGCTGACTCGATTTGCCTTCCCCAACGTCGGTTTTGGAGTTCAATCGGGCCATGAAAGCCCTCCTCCCCTTCGCGTTGGCGGTCTCGCTGTTCACCGCTCCGGGCACCGGCCTCGCTGCCGACTTGGATTCGCTGCCGCGGTTGACGCCTGGCCGCACCCAGGCCGAGAACGCGCTCTGGATCGAGAACCCGCTGACCGCCCGGTTCAACACCTCGAACCGCGTGGTGGTGGCCGACCTCAAAGGCCCGGCGGTGATCGCGATGATTCACTTCGCGCTCCCGCAAAGCCATTTCGGCGCGCCGATCCAATTGCTGAACCGCGATCTGCTCCTGCGCGTGTTCTGGGATGGCGAAGACCAGCCCAGCGTGGACGTGCCGCTGGTGGATTTCTTCTGCGACCCAAACGGCCTCCGCGAGGAGGTGAACACGGCGCTGGTGAACAAGCGCCGCGGCTTCAACGCTTATTTCCCCATGCCGTTCGCGAAATCGGCCCGCGTGGAACTGGTCTATGACGGGCCGGTGGCGCCCGGCGAAGCGCTCTGGCGGCTGATGCCTTGTTACAGTTATGTGATGTACCGGACGCTCGCCGACCTGCCGGCGGACACTGGCTACTTCCACGCGAGTTGGCGGCAGGAAGGTCTCCTGCTCGGCCAACGCGACTACCGGGCGCTGGACGCCCGCGGCCGCGGCAAGTTCGTGGGCTGGAACGTGACGATGCGCCTGCCGGGGCGCGACGGCTATCCCGTGGACGAAAACGAGAAGTTCTACGTGGACGGCGAAGCCACGCCATCGATCGAGTTCCAAGGCATCGAAGACTCGTTCGGATTCAGTTGGGGTTTTCCGCCGACGGAGAGCCAGTTTCCGTTGACGGGCTTCTACAAATTCATGAAGGGCGCGATGGGCTACCGGTTCTTCGTCCAGGACGCGATCAGCTTCGAGCGCTCGCTGAAGGTCGAAATCGGCTTCGGCGCGAACGAAGACCCGACGTTCCGCCGCGAATTTTCGAAGCGCGGCAACACGCTGCAATTCTCCAGCACGGTTTATTGGTACCAAACCGAGCCGCACGCTCCGTTCCCGCCCATGCCGCCGGCCGCCGAGCGGGCACCCGCGCCGGAAACGGCCTTCTGGCCGGAGAAGGAAACTCTGCCGGACCCGGCGACACTCCGCCAGCGGGGGGTGAAGCTGGAAGTGCTGTGCGGCCGCAGCCAGGGCGAGGTGTTGTTTGCCGAACCGGGGTATTCGGCCAAGGCGGTCGCCGGCTACCGCTTCGAAGGCTGGCCGCTGCCGGTTTACCACTGCCTCGCCGGCAACGACGTGGCCGAGGTCGAGCTTCAGGTGCCGAAAGGCGCGGCCGGCTCCGTGCGCGTGTTCGTGATCGACCCGGACCATTTCGAAGGCGGCCGGCGGCAGACCGTCAGCGTGGCGGGGCGCACCGTTGCCGCGCTCGAGCACTTCAACGACGGTCGCTGGCTGGAAGCACGGGTGAGCGCGGCCGACACCGCGGAGGGCCGCGTGCGGGTCTCGGCGAAGAACGCCCGCCAAGGCTCGAACGCCGTGCTTTCGACGATCGAATGGGTGGTCGCGCGTGAGTGATGCGCGCCGCCTGGCTGACTGCATTTCCCTTCCGGCCAGCGATCGCCGCCTGGCCAGTGGGCGTCGGCTGGAGCGAACAGTTCCAACGACGCGCGCAGGCGGAAGATCGACTGGAAAGGTCGCGAAAATTGCGTATGCTTAGGCGTCATGGTTTGAAACTTTAACCCGCCACACCGGAGGGGTATATGAGCAAAGTATCGCACGCAAAACCGCAGGAATTCACCATCACGGCCCCCGGCGCGTCGAACGTGTCGCTGGTCGGCGATTTCACCAACTGGCAGCAGCATCCGCTCGCGATGAAGCCGGTCGGCCCCGGCGTTTGGAAGGTAGTTGTGCCGCTGCCGCCGGGCACGCACCACTACCGGTTTCTCGTGGATGGCGAATGGCGTGACGACGCCGAGTGCACGCTGCGGGTGCCCAACCCGTTCGGCACCGAAAACGCCGTGCGCCAGGTCAGTTGACTG
>JAKCAB010000510.1 GCA_021839785.1 bacterium
AAAGCAACGCGCCCACCAGCACGTCCGAGCCGCGCGGTTCGTTGACCACGGCTGAGCGGAACCGGTCGTGGCGTTCGCGAAAACGCTGCACGCGCCCGGCCAGCGGGCCGGTGCCCAGGTCGGGGCCGCCCGCGATCACGACCCGCGTCGGCTCCCCACCGGTATGCGAATCGATGACTTGAACTCGTTTCATCGGTTGGCCTCGAAAGTGGCATTTCCCCGCCAACCGTCAACGTAGTCGGAAGTGTCCCTGCTCGGGGCGCTGGCCCGCAGCCTGGATCGGCGGAGTTAAATGCTGGCGATCACCGGCGGTTCGACGGTGCGATAACGGCTGGCAATCACGGCGAAGAACCCCGCCACCGCCAGCATTAGCGCCGCATAGAAAAGGAACTCGTGCACGCCGTCGGCATGGGACGAACCGCGCGTTGATCGTGGTGATCGCCGCAACCAGGAAGTTTCCGACCGCCGTTGTCAGCAGCCAGAGGCTCATCACCACGCTCTTCAACGACGCGGGTGCCTGCGCGTAGGCGAACTCGAGTCCGCTGGCGCTGAGCAGGACTTCGCCCAGTTCGAGCACCGTGTAGGGCAGCACTTGCCAGGCGAGGCTGAGCGTGGCGCCGGCTTCGAGGCGTTGCTGGAACCAGGCGCAGATTACGAACGACAGCGCGGCGAACGCCATGCCTACGCCCATCCGCCGCAGCGGTGTCGCCCGCCAGCCCAACCGCTCGGCCAATGGATACGCCCCCAGCGTGAGCACCGGCACCCAGATTAGAACGAGCAGTGCGCTGACTGACTGCATCCGCTCGGCGTCCACCTTGTAGCCGGGCGGCGTCGAACTGGTCACCCACGAACGCCGACACGCAGGGCTTGGTGCCGCCCGCCCCCAAGGCGATCAACGTCGGGCCGAGCAGCACGCCTTCGCGGCTGCCTTCGAAGAGCGCCAGCGCGCCGTGGCCCAGGCAGTAGAAGAACGCCAGGCTCAGGATGGTGCGATACCGGCCCAGCCAGCGATCCGCGAGCCAGGCACCCGCCAGCGGCAGGAAATACACGGCCATCTTGAACAGGTGGACAAGCGTCTTCGATCCGTCCTCCCCCAGCGCCAGCTCGTTTTTCAGGTAAAGCGTGAGCACGGACAACATGCCGTAATAGCTCAACCGCTCACACGCCTCGGTGGTGACGATGAACGGAATCTGGCGGGGGAAACCGGAGGCCATGACGACTCACCTTGCGGGCGCCCGGATTACGCTGCCGCCGCTGACGTAGTGGTAGCGGTCGAACAGGTTGCCCTGGCCGGCGGCACGCGGATCGGACGTTCGTTTCAGTTCGCGGTCCAGTTCACGGGCGAGCCGCCGGCGTTGCTGCACGTACGCCGGGTCGGCGGCCACGTTCTCCATTTGCCAGGGATCGTTGGCCAGATCGTAGAGTTCCTCGGCGGGGCGTTTGCCAAAAGCCAGGTCGAACAATCGTTGGGCCGTGGCAGTGCCGTCGTGTTCAACCACCGCCTGTTTGCTGGGTGAGCCGGCAATGTTGTTGGCCTGGTCCACGTCGCCGTAGATCGGCGGGTCGCCGGCCGGCCAGCGATCGGGCGCGAAGTTCCGCAGATATAGGAACTGCGAGGTGCGGAGGCCGCGAATCGGATAGCCGAGATCGCCTTCGCGCACGTTGGCGTGGCGCTCGCGGCCGAAGAAGACGCGGTCGCGGCGTTTGTCGATCTGCCCGCTTTTGCCGGACAGGAGCAGCGGCAGGAGACTGCGGCCGGTCATTTCGCGCGGCGGCTTCAGTCCGGCGGCTTCGAGGAAGGTGGGGGCCAGGTCGGTCAAACTCACGAAGTCATCCACGGTGCGGCCGCCCTTCACGCGCGCGGGCCACCGGATGGCCAGCGGCATGCGCACGCCGGCGTCGTAGCAACTGGCCTTGCCGCGCGGGAACGGAAAGCCGTTGTCGCTGGTGACCACGACCAACGTCTGGTCCAGCTCGCCCCGGTCTTCAAGGAGCTTGAGCAGCGCGGCCACGTCGTGATCGAAGCGCTCGATTTCGGCGTAGTAATCGAGCAGGTCGCTGCGGACTGCGGGGGTGTCGGGCAGGAACGGCGGCACCTTCACGTCTTCGAGGCGGAGCCCTGCCTTGAGGCCGGAGCCGCGATCGTATGGCCGGTGCGGATCGACGCTGCCGAACCAAAAGCAAAACGGCGTGCCGGCCGGCACGCGGTCCAGGAACGCGGCGAAGTCCTTCACCGCGGGACCGGCCGGATTGGTGTCGCGCCCGTGGAATTTGAAATCGCCGGGGCCCCAGCCTTTGCCTTTGAGGCCGACGCGGTAGCCGGCGCGCGCCAGCAAATCCGGATAGACCGGCGCGGTGTTCGGCCAGCGGCTCCACAGGTTCGCGCCTTCGCCCAGACGCCAGAAATGCTGGCCGCTGAGCAGCGTGCCGCGCGAGGGCGTGCAACTCGGCGAGGAACAAAACGTGTGGCGGAAGTTCACCCCTTCCCGCGCGACGCGATCGAATGCG